>JAESQB010000177.1 GCA_016765375.1 Flavobacteriaceae bacterium
TGCCCATATCATCCCAGCCTGTATAATGGGATATTGTATCTTAAACAGTTGTGTTATTCTATTGTTTTTCATATTGAACTCATTTAAACTTTCTATAATTGGCTGCAAAATTGTCAATTTGCCCCCTCTTTTTGTCTTTTTATTGCTCCGTAACGAGGCTATGTAGCTCAAAAAAGCCTTCAATATGGAACAAATGCCTAATTTTTCGCCTCAATGAAAAAAGTTCAAATGAGTTCAATCGTGATGACCATCATCAAAAACTTCGATGTTGACCCTTTTTTCAACGAGTTCTGTAAACTGTCCTTTATACCTAGTAGCCTTAACCAGATGGTTGTCAATCCAATGGTAATTACCACCTCTGGGTTTACCCATTAAAAGGCTATGGTACTTAAAATTGTGCTTTTCTAACCATCGCTCGGTATACTCCCTATGGGTTTCTGTACGGGAGGTAAAGAAACAAATTATATGCCCTTGGTCATACCAGTTGTTTAACGTGATAAGCGCATCTGGATATACATTAGCCGTTAACATACGCTCTGGCTCTTCATTTGGGATATCATCACATATGGTTCCATCTATATCTATGAGATAGTTTTTAATTCCTTTTGGTAAAACAGGGCTCACCAATTCACCTGTTTGTGTTTTCTTCCTTAATAATTTAAATAGTCTCTTTCTAATCATCTTTTAATTCAATTAATACTTGTTTTGAAAATCTTATATTCAATGTTAATTTTGCTTTGCCATTTTTTACTCTATGCGCAGGATTATAACGCTCTTCAGAGAATTTTTTTAAAGCAATTTTTTTNATATACTCAATTTGTTTTGTNGAACAATAATCACAAAACACTTTTTTAATTTTTAGTTCTTTTGGCTGATTATTTATATACTCAATTTCGGTATAAATTTTTATCTGAATTGAATCGGCAGCATAACCTCGTCTTTGCCCATATGTATTATGCGTTAGGCATAAAAAACATAAAACCAAACCTATATACCATTGTATTGTTACTCGCTTCATCTATATTATAAATCGTTAAAGATTGCGCTCTATTCATCTTTCCAATTCAACCTGTCCATTTGATTATAGGGCCATGGCGCGCCATTATTCTCTATATTGGTCATGGCAATATTTAATTCGTTAGGTGCCGCAGACTCTTCCATTACCAAATACTGACGCATATTCATGATAATAGAAAGGGGGTCTATACTAATCGGGCAAGCCTCAACACAGGCATTACAGGTTGTACATGCCCAAATTTCTTCGTGGCTTATATAATCACCTAGGAGCTGTTTACCATCGGGCACATAGGTTTTATTTTTATCTATATTTTTCCCTATTTCTTCCAGACGGTCTCGGGTATCCATCATTATTTTTCTGGGCGATAATTTTTTTCCTGTTTGACTTGCCGGACATTCGCTGGTACATCTTCCGCATTCGGTACAGGTGTATGCACTCATCAACTGCACCCAAGTTAAATCCTGTACATCTTTAGCTCCAAATGTTTGAGGGTCTTCTATATCTTCGCCTTCTGGAGGCGTGGCATAGGGATCGGCTTCTGGATCCATCATGAGTTTTACCTCACGGGTTACGGCTTCAAGATTTTCAAATTTTCCGTTAAGCGTGACTCTTCCGAAATAGGTATTAGGAAAAGCCAATAAAATATGTAAGTGCTTTGAATAATATAAATAATTTAAAAACGCCAATATGCCCACTATATGAAACCACCAAGCACTGCGTTCAATAATATGAATGGTACCAATATCAAGATTGCTAAATAATGGCGTTAAAAACTGACTTACAATATTTCCTGTTGCTAATTCCTGAAAACGAAGATCGGNGGTATTCATCACTAAGAAAAGCACCATCAATATCATTTCAAAATAGAGAATAAAATTAGCATCGTTTCTTGGCCATCCTTTCATTTCTGGATTCCAAAAACGTTTTAATTTAATAACATTACGTCGTATCCAAAATACGGTTACGGCTACAAAAACCAAAAAAGCTAAAACCTCAAAAATACCTATTAATAATCCATAAGCTGTATTACCAATCATAGGATAAAATACTCTATGCGTTCCTAAGAGACCATCAATAACAATTTCTAAAACTTCAATATTTATGATAATAAAGCCTAAATACACCACAANATGCATGAGTCCGGCTATAGGCCTTTTTACCATTTTTGATTGCCCCAATGCAATGCGAATCATATTATTGAGACGTTGTATTTTATGGTTAAAAACCTCTGTTTTTCGTCCAAGCTTAATATTTCGAACAAGNTTTTTTACATTGAACATAAAAAAACCCAATCCTGAAAATAAGAGAATACCAAAAATTATGTTTGATAGAAATGCCATTCCTGAAATTATTGCTTAGGATTTGTAGGTGATTTATAATCTTTTTGTTTTTTACCAAAAATAGAAACGTGTATATACCGTTTCGGATTTAATTTTAAATCCTGTAACAACTGTTCAAGCTGCCGTGAGGCACCTTCTAAATTGTCATATAATTTTTGATCGGAAAAAAGTTTACCCATACTCCCCTCTCCGTTATTAATTTTACTTACTATGCTGTTTAGGCCATTTACAGTNTTTTCTAGATTACTGAAAATCTTAGCAAATTGTATNGAAGCTAAAGAGTCTGAAATATTTGCGAAATTTTTAGTGGTATGATCTAGTTGGCTTATAGTTAAATCAAGTTTGGCATTATTATTAGCAAGAAACTCGTCTATTGATTGCGAAGCATTTTTAAAAGATGCCATGGTTTGATCTATATTGGCAATGGATGATTTTAAATGGGCTTGGGTNCTTTTATTAAAAACATTGTTAAGGGCTGTTATAAGAGAATCGGCATTAACAACTAAGTGTGCTAACTTTTCTTCTAAAGGAATTAATTTATCGCTTACCGCAGCCAATATGCCTCGTTCTATAGTTCCCTTAAGGGTATCACCACTTTTAGCAAATTGCCCTTGTTCATAAACAGGTATGATACTTAAAGCTTTTCCTCCCAATAAACCTGTTCCTACAATTTTAACTGTACTGTTTTTTGAAAACTTAATATCTTTTTTAACAGAAAAGTTCACCAATAAAGTGCCTACTTCATCAATAAAAGAAATAGACATTACCTTACCAACACTAAGCCCATTAATAATAACGTCGGATTCGCTTGCCAGGCCATCAACACTTTTATATTTTACATAAAATGTTTTACTGGCATCAAAAAAGTTTTTCCCTTTAAGATAATTATACCCAAATATAAATAACAGTATCGAGAGGACCGCTAAAATACCGGTTTTTGCTTCATTAGAAAATTTCAAAATAAAATATATTTATTGTTAACAAATTTAAACAAATTAATTTAGGGCGTAACTAAAATAAAAATGAAAAATTAATTAATGTTTTTTTGATTTTTTAATAAACCCCAAATGATTTAACGTATTTCGCAAAATCCAATGCCGTTTTTGATAGATAAAATGCACAATTATGCATAGCATCATCCAGGCTTGAGGCTTTATCCATAATAGACGTCGAATAAGAAAGCCCCATTTCTTTAATCTCTTTTTCTGATATATCAATGCTACCACATAAGGCCGCAACCGGTATTTCTTGTTTTTGGGCAGAGCTTATAACCCCGCCAATGGTTTTTCCTAAAAATGAAGTCGCATCTAATTTCCCCTCTCCTGTAATAATCCAATTTGATGCTTTTATTTTTTTATCAAAATTTATGAGATCTTTAATAAGGTTTATACCTGAGCATAGTTTTGCATTTAAAAACACATAGGCGCCGGCCCCCANACCACCACCTGCTCCTGTACCCNGTATGGCTTTAACATCTTTATTGAATTGGCTTAAAAAGAGCTGTCTCATATTTTTNAAACCCTTGTCTAAAGCTTTTATTTCGTTTAGAGAAGCCCCTTTTTGANAACCATAAACAAATGCAGCACCCTGAGAGCCGTATAAAACATTATTGACATCTAGNGCAATTTTAAAATTAACCANATGNAATAAAGNNTTTACATTAGAGGNATCTATTTTATGAACCACAGCTAANTTTTTTCCTATAGGGCTTAATTCAACGCCATTTGCATTTAAAAATTTATAGCCTAGAGCCTGAGCCATTCCAATACCACAGTCGTTAGTAGCACTTCCTCCTATACCAAGAACAATATTTTCGCATCCTTTTTTAAGAGCATCTGCTATGAGTTGCCCAGTACCATATGAGCTTGTATNCATACAGTTTNTNTCATTATCAGAAAGCAATTTTAAGCCTGAGGCCTCTGCCATNTCTATATAAGCTGTTAGCGANTGTTCATTATAAAAATACTGTGCTTTTATATCTCTAAATAATGGATCNTTCACTCTCAGCTCAATAGGTTTGCCTTTAAGNTGATCCTGTAATACNGCAATGGTACCGTCGCCACCATCGGCTAAGGGTATTTTTAAAATTTCGGATTGTGGTAANTCCTTTCTCAAGACTTCCTCAACAATATTACAAAAGGCCATTCCTGTTAAAGAGCCTTTAAACTTATCTGGAGCAAGAACTATTTTCATAAGTATAGNGCTAAGAAAATGATTTATCCAAAAATAGTTGGAACGAAAAAGCTAAACACTAAAATTATAACAAAAAAGGCCACTTAATAATAAGCAGCCTATTTTTTAAGTATATACTTTACTTTTTATTTATTCTGTTTCTTTATAAGATTTAAAGCCGAACCTTCTTTATACCATTCAATTTGTCCTTGATTATAGGTATGATTGGCCATGATAATATCCTTAGTTCCATCGGCATGAACCACTTCAATAGACAATGGTTTACCGGGAGAAAATTCATTTAAATCTAAAAAATTAAAGGTATCGTCTTCCTGAATAAGGTCGTAATCATTTTCATTAACGAAGGTAAGCCCTAGCATACCTTGCTTCTTTAAATTGGTTTCGTGAATTCGCGCAAATGATTTCACCAATACAGCAGCTACGCCCAAATGACGAGGTTCCATGGCGGCATGTTCTCTTGAAGAACCTTCGCCATAATTATGATCGCCCACAACAAAAGTTTTTATACCCGCTGCTTTATAAGTACGCGCCGTTTTAGGCACGGCATCGTATTCACCCGTTAATTGACTTTTCACAAAATTGGTTTTTTTATTAAAAGCATTTTCAGCACCAATCAAGCAATTTTCTGATATATTATCTAAATGCCCTCTATACCTCAACCAAGGTCCTGCCATCGAAATATGATCTGTCGTACATTTCCCGAAAGCTTTAATCAAAAGTTTTGCGCCTTTAATTTCAGTACCCAAAGGTGTAAAAGGGGTTAAAAATTGCAAACGTTTAGAACTTGGATTTATACTCACAACAATTTTACTTCCATCTTCATTAGGGGCTAAATAGCCATTGTCTTTTACCTCAAATCCTTTTTCCGGTAATTCCCATCCGGTGGGCTCCTCAAGCATCACTTCTTCGCCATTTGCATTAATAAGGCTATCGGTGAGTGGATTAAAGTCCAAGCGTCCCGAAATAGCAACTGCCGCAACCAACTCTGGGGAAGCAACAAAAGCATGGGTATTGGGATTGCCATCGGCACGTTTTGCAAAATTGCGATTAAAAGAGTGAATGATGGTGTTTTTTTCTTCTTTATCTGCACCAGTTCTTGCCCATTGCCCTATACAAGGTCCGCAGGCATTGGTAAATATTTTAGCATCTAACTTTTCAAACACTTCAAGGATACCATCGCGCTCGGCAGTATAACGTACCTGCTCAGAACCCGGGTTGATTCCTAATTCGGATGTAAATTTCAATCCTTTATCCAAAGCTTGTTGTGCAATTGAAGCCGCTCGTGATAAATCTTCGTATGACGAGTTGGTACACGAACCTATAAGCCCCCATTCTACTTTTAAAGGCCAGTCATTTGCTTTTGCCTTCTCGGTCATGGTGCCAACAGGTGTTGCTAAATCTGGTGTAAAAGGCCCATTAAGGTGAGGTAATAACTCAGAAAGGTTTATTTCAATAACTTGATCAAAATACTGTTCGGGATTGGCATAAACTTCGGCATCGGCAGTAAGGTATTGTTTTACTTCATTGGCTGCATCGGCAACATCACTACGGTCTGTAGCACGCAGGTAACGTTCCATAGATTCATCATAACCAAAAGTTGAAGTAGTCGCGCCTATTTCGGCACCCATATTACAAATGGTACCTTTTCCGGTACAGGACATCGATTCAGCTCCGGGGCCAAAATACTCGACTATAGCACCCGTTCCGCCTTTTGTAGTAAGGATTCCTGCAACTTTAAGAATCACATCTTTTGGAGCAGTCCAACCTGACAATTTTCCGGTTAATTTTACACCTATAAGCTTAGGGAATTTAAGTTCCCAAGGCATACCTGCCATGACATCAACAGCATCTGCACCACCTACACCTATGGCTAGCATTCCCAATCCGCCGGCATTTACCGTATGCGAATCGGTACCTATCATCATACCGCCAGGAAAGGCGTAATTTTCTAAAACCACTTGGTGTATAATTCCGGCACCAGGTTTCCAGAAACCTATGCCGTATTTATTAGAAACATCTTCTAAGAAATTAAAAACCTCGTTACTGGTGTTTAAAGCGGCCTGTAAATCGCTGTCGGCTCCTATTCTAGCTAGTATTAAATGATCACAATGTACCGTAGTAGGCACAGCTACTTTCTTCTTTCCCGCTTGCATAAATTGCAGTAAAGCCATTTGAGCCGTAGCATCCTGACAGGCAATACGATCTGGGGCAAAATCAACATAATCTTTCCCTCTTGTAAAACCTTTTTGAGGCAATTTATCCCACAAATGGTTATACAGTATTTTTTCGGAAAGTGTTAAAGGCTTACCAACAAGTTCACGAGCATTATCTACACGTTGAACCATTTGGTTATATACCTTTTTAATCATATTAATATCAAATGCCATAAATGATGAATTATTAGTTGGTTTATGCAAATTTACAAAATTTGTNAGAAATTACAAATTATATAATAATAATACAAAATCAGTAAACTATTTTCAGTAAAATGATAATTTTAATGAAAATAAATGTCAATTANATAAATATTTAGAATATAACTTAACAAATTAACAATTCTGTTTTTTAAAAATTTAGAAAGTGTCAAATCCGCTTTTAATAAGAAAAAAATAATTTAAATTTTAAAAAGGGAATAAAACAGTTTTATAACAAACCTTCAATGATATTTTCTATAGTAATGCCTTCGGCTTCGGCTTTATAATTTTTTATCAACCTATGCCTTAAGATACCTAGAACAACATGCTGAACGTCTTCTATATCTGGTGAATATTTCCCATTTATAGCGGCATGAGCCTTAGCAGCAAGAATTAAATTTTGTGAGGCTCGCGGTCCTGCACCCCAATCTAAATAGTCTTTTACAAGCTGAGTTGCTGTCGAACTATCGGGTCTTGATTTAGCTACTAATGTAACCGCATATTCTACCACATTATCGGCTACAGGAATACGACGTATTAGATGTTGAAAGTCGGTAATTTCCTGAGCCGTAAAAAGAGCAGATATCTCGTACTCTTCATCATTGGTTGTAACTTTTACCACTTTTACTTCTTCCTGAAATGATGGATAATCTAAATGTATGGCAANCATAAAGCGGTCTAATTGAGCTTCCGGAAGTGGGTAAGTACCCTCCTGCTCTATAGGGTTTTGAGTAGCCAATACAAAATAGGGTTTTTCCAGATCATAACGATGTCCTGCCACAGTAACGGTACGCTCTTGCATGGCTTCTAGAAGTGCTGCTTGCGTTTTTGGTGGGGTACGGTTAATCTCATCGGCCAGAATGATGTTTGAAAAAACGGGGCCTTTTATAAATCTAAACTTTCGGTTTTCATCTAAGATCTCAGTTCCCAAAATATCACTAGGCATGAGATCAGGCGTAAATTGTATGCGTTTAAATTGTATACCCAATGCTTGGGCTATAGTATTAACCAATAAGGTCTTAGCTAAGCCAGGAACACCTATTAAAAGGGCATGTCCTCCTGAAAATATAGACAATAATACTTGATCTATAACGGTATCTTGCCCCACAATAACCTTTGCAATTTCTCGCTTTAAGGCTAGGTGTTTTTCAACCAAATTTTTCACAGCATTAACATCAGACATAGACTTAATTTTTCAACCAATTACTTTCAAATTTGCAATCAGAATAGTCCCTATTAACACTTATATAGGTCTCTTTTATTTTTTTAGTTTGCCATGCTTCTATAGCTTTCTTTTGCTTTTCTTTTAAGGCCAACTCTTTAATTTTAAGATAATCCTTAGAGTACTCGGCTTTGTGCTCATCATAACGGTTGGTTACCGTAAGCATTTTAAAACGCATCTTCCCGATATTATTTTTATCAGGAATTACCGGAGACACCTCATTATTTTTAAGATTGTAAATTTGAGCATTAAGAACAGGATCTAATTTTGTGAGATCAAAACGGGTATCGAAAGTAACCGGATTTATAAGTTGTCCTCCATTATTTCTGGTTTCTTTCTCATCTGAATACTTTCTTGCTGCATCTGCAAAGGTTATTTCTTTGTTTATGATCTTGATTCTTAAAGAGTCTATTTTTGATTTAGCCGCCGCAACGGTTTTTTCGGTAACATTGGGAATTAAAATAATATGACGCACATCAACCTCTTGCCCTCTTACTTTTTCTACATATAAAAGGTGGTATCCAAATTGCGTTTCAAAAGGCTCACTAACCTCACCTTGCCTTAGGGTAAAGGCCATATCTACAAACTCTTTTGCATAAGGGCCATTACGCTTTATACCATCAATCTTACCACCTTGTTTACGAGATGCATCTTGAGAATACAATACCGCCTTGGTTGCAAAACTCTCTCCATTCTCAACAATATCCCGTCTGAGTTCTTTTAATCTATCAATCACTTTTTTTATCTCACTCTCAGGTACTTCGGGGTCAATAACAATTTGAGCTATTTCTAATTCGTCACCAAATATTGGGCGTTCATCTTCCGGAATATCGTAAAAGAAGGTTCGCACCTCTTCAGGAGTGATTTCA
>JAESQB010000178.1 GCA_016765375.1 Flavobacteriaceae bacterium
TTTAAAAAAAAAATAGAGCATCATCTGTGATTAATCTATTGATTGTTAGTTGATTATATGCAAAAATAAACTTTATGAACTTAAAAACAAATTTGATTCTTACGGTCACAATATTAGCAGTCATTGGAACTGTATATGCTTTTTCAGGATATGGTAAAGTTCATAAATGTGAAAGTTTACTAGCCCTTGGTGCTACTTGTAATGCTTGTGACTTAGAGCATAAAGTCCCTGCTATTGCAAAATCAGGATTTTTATTTGATGAAAATAACCTAACCATAAGTAATTTAACTATAGAAGATAAGAGTATTTCTTTTTTTAATGTTGCCTTGGTTTGTGCAGCAGCACCTCATATGGGTTGTGGAAGTCGTTCAAAACCTGTGTTGAAGAGTTTTGAAAATTCACCAAAGGTAAAAGAGGCTTGGTTAAACCGTGAAGGAAATACCATTGCTGTGGTTTGGGAAGATGATGTAGAGCATAATGATAAGCTAAATATAATCAATACCGTTTTCTCAAGGCATGATCAAAATATTGATGAGGTATCATCAGAAGCATACCAAAGTGTTTTAACATCTTTTGAATCTGGTGAGAATTGGCTTAAAGGTGACGATGTTAATGATTTAAGCAAAGAAGAAGCTTCTATTTTCGCGGAAAAAATTATGCGCAAAATTAAAAGTGAAACAACGCTTAATGCTTTAAATGAAAAAAACTTGAACAAAAAATTAGCGATTCATTTTATGATTTCTTTTTATCCGCCCCGGCGGATGATTCTATGGAAGCATTAGGTAATCCAAGCAGTTATAAAACCATTTTGAATGATATTATTGTTTATGGAGAAACACTCATTGGTAAAGGCAATATGCCTAGTTTAGAAACACTGTGGGCATCCTGCTCTAATATTTCGGCAACCAATCTCAAAACGTCCAGCTGCTGTAATAGCAAAACAAGTTGCTCCCAGGGAAAATAAATAACAGACCTTTTTAATTTTTAAGTAAGCCTCACATTGAGGCTTATTTTATGTTGTGAACATTTATAGAATCGGTGTAAATAAACCATTCATCTAAATAATTACACCTCACTCTTAATAATTTACACTTCGTCCTAATTGTATGATATTATCCTGTTCATATAAATAGTTTTGTAACGTTGAGATCTTATACAGACCTATAAGTTGAAATAAATAAAAAAAAATGAACCCAAAATCAATAAAAGGAAATACTTGGAAAACGTTTTATACCATCGTTTTGATTATTAATTTGGTATATATACTTTTCTTTTATTTTATAATGAATTTTTATTCATAAATACAAATGCTATATTGTGGATTGTCTTAAGGGTAACTTTACATTTTTCATAAAGTTTGTAAAAGCTAATGCTGTATTTTAGAAACTCAAATAAAATAGGCTAACAAATTACAAACCTCAGTTAGATGTAAGAAATTATTGTCAATTAGATTTGTTTTATAGAACACATCCTTAGGTCGAACTCAGGTTACAAACCATAATTCATTAATTTCCCTTCAATACTCTACTCAAGAGTGCCAGACTTTTTCTTTTTTTGGCCTATGTCGCGTATGGTACAGCCAATCATACTACCCACACTGCCTGCTAGTAAAATGGTGATGAGTATAGGCAGGTCTATTTGAAAAAAAATATCCAGATGTCCGCCTGCAAAAAGCAGGTTCATGCCGGTAAAAAAGGCTGCAGGCATGGCCAACCACAGGCCCCATTTCCAGGTACAGATAGGCCAAAATAAGCTAACAAGGGTTCCAAAGAAAATAAATATAGCGGTATCACAAAATGCTCTCTTTAAGAGCGACATTTCGGCCGAAGCCATACTATTTGCTAAGAAAAAGGCGAAAATNCCAATGCCTATNGCGATGGCGTAGGCATATTTAGGTAGCTGTTTATCCATGATCTTTCTATTTTAAGATTAATCTTCAGTATAATGCCAATAGTGTAATTACCAGTAAGATACGATAAAATATTAGGATANTAAAAAAATANACTTTTTNAAANCTTANTTCANNANNNAACTNTNNANNTTTAAATATTTTTTAAATTTTAACACTNCCATTANGGTTTTCCTCAATAAAATCTAAAATAATGGTGTTAACTTGTTGAGCTTTAATAATTATGGCATAAGCATATCCTTTTGTTTAGGAAGTATATAATTAATGTGTATAAACACATATAGCCANATATAAATTGAAACAACTATGAAAATTTTAGAAAATGAGAAAAATGAAAATTTAAAAAACAGATTTAAGTTTGACTTTAGATGAATTAATAAACAAAATTCATAATCCAGGAAGCTATCGAAGCCGAATATAAAAAGACAATAGTTATCGGGTTTACTGATAATTAGGAATTCCCCCTAATCTCNAATAAAAACTTTAAGGAAGTCATGCAGAAATGACATGAGAATTCATTTGAAGAGCGGAAAATATTTTGACAAAAAATTTAAAAGAATTGCCATAAGTTATATTGGTGATTTATGCTAAAAATTAAATTTATGATTCATATCAACGGTATATCTGGTTGATTGNATATGCTATTTATTTACCACTTCGCATACACTAAACGTTGATTACCATTAAAAAAAAAGATGCTAAGAATAACCCGAATAATATTTTATATCATTTTAGTCTTGTTTATTTTAGACATAAATGANTTTTTCCAAACCAAAATGGAATGGTTTAAATCGCTTATTTATTACGAAATATTGATTTTACCTATTCCAGTTCTGATNATGGAATTAAAAGCTAATAAAAATATATCAGACCCTATATTAAGAAAAGCGATTCCNNTTNTGACAATTATTGGGTTACTTTACTTAAACCCTTTAAANATTTTATTTTTTAGCGAAACTTGGAAAACNCAAACAGTTGAATTAATAAATGAAAATAATGCAAACCATAAGGTTGAGTTACAAATGAAAGATAGAGGTGCACTTGGCTATGCTAAACGCAATGTTGAAGTTTATTATTTGACTGATTATTTTTATATTAANCTTGCAGAGCCTTATGATAAAAGAAACTTTNTGGGNCACAAATGGAAAAGAATNAANGAAGATAAAAATGAACTAGGATTACGTAAATAAAAATATAAAAAGTACAGGCTAGGCAGGCCGGTTTCTTAAGGCGTTTTGAGTTTTTAACTTTTACAGTTCTACTGAGCTTGTCGAAGTATTTTGAATTTATCATTTTACATTTATAATGCATTAACCCATTTCCTTGCATTCACAAAGGCTTCGTGCCAAGGTGAGACCTGATCTTTTCTGCCCTTAGGATAATGTGCCCAATTCCATTGAAAGGTAGAGCGTTCTATATGGGGCATCATCACTAAATGCCTGCCTGTTTTATCACAAAGCATGGCCGTATTAAAGTCAGAACCATTAGGGTTTGATGGGTAAGTATCATACCCGTATTTGGCTACGATATTGTAATGATCTTCGGAAAGTGGTAGATCAAATTTTCCTTCGCCATGCGATATCCAAACACCCAGAGTGCTTCCGGCAAGTGTGGATAGCATTACCGAATTATTTTCTTGAATGGTAACCGAGGTAAATGCACTTTCATGCTTGCCCGAGGTATTATAAGTTAATTTCCCATGCTGCTCATGTTCTGGATTGATCACTTCTAATTCCATAAAGAGTTGACAGCCATTACAAATGCCAACTGACAGCGTATCGGCCCTCTTAAAGAAATTGTGTAAGGCGGTGTTGGCTTTTTCGTTGTATTTAAAAGCGCCTGCCCAACCTTTTGCAGAACCTAAAACATCGGAGTTCGAAAAACCACCCACGGCACCAATAAACTGAATGTCCTCTAGGGTTTCACGACCAGAAATTAAATCGGTCATGTGTACGTCTTTTACGTCAAAACCAGCCAAGTACATGGCATTTGCCATTTCACGTTCGCTATTGCTTCCCTTTTCACGTATAATTGCCGCTTTTGGTCGTGGTTTATTCTTGTCAATTAGGGATAATTCCCCAGTAAAATGTTTAGGGAATCTATTGTGTAAGGGCTGATTTTTATATTGGTCAAATCGAGTTCTTGCCAAGCCATTGGCCGTTTGCTTTTGGTCGAGTAGGAAAGAGGTTTTATACCAGGTATCTCGTAATTGTGATACCGTCATATTAAACACATCATTTTGATTGATGATGTTTAAGCTGTCATTTTCGGTAACATGACCAATATTAAAGAATTCAATTTGAGCTTCTGAAAGCACTTTTTCAATTGAAGCATCTAGAGCCTGAATAACAATACCAGCGTTTTCAGCAAACAAGACTTTAAACGAATCGGTTTCATTTAAAGCCGAAAGATCCAATCGAGCGCCTAAGTTTATATCTGCAAAACAAAGTTCTAATAAGGTGGTAATTAAGCCACCCGAAGCGACATCATGCCCAGCGACTATCTTACCATTTCTAATTAATTTTTGAAGGGTATTAAAAGCCGTTTTAACAAAGGCTGCATCTTTTACTGTTGGCGCATCATTACCTATTTTATTAAGTATTTGAGCAAACGAACTTCCTCCTAATTTAAATTGATCTTGAGAAAGATTAATATAGTAAATATCACCGCCATTTTTTTGAAATACCGGTTCAATAATATTGGTAATATCATCACAATGTGCTGTCGCCGATATAATAACAGTTCCAGGAGAAATAATGGCTTCATTAGGATATTTTTGCTTCATGGAGAGCGAATCTTTTCCTGTAGGCACATTAATACCTAAATCGATAGCAAATTCTGAAATGGCTTTAACCGCTTCGTATAAGCGTGCATCTTCACCTTCATTTTTACAAGGCCACATCCAGTTTGCCGAGAGGGATACACTTTGTAAGCCATCCTTTAAAGGTGCCCAAATTATATTGGTTAGGGCTTCGGTAATACTGTTTCTACTTCCTGCTACAGGGTCAATTAAACCAGAAATAGGCGAATGCCCAATAGAGGTCGCAATACCTTCCTTGCCTTTGTAATCTAAGGCCGTTACCCCACAGTTATTGAGTGGTAATTGTAAAGGACCTGCACATTGTTGTTTGGCAACTTTACCCCCCACACAGCGGTCTACTTTATTGGTGAGCCAATCTTTACAGGCCACAGCTTCCAATTGTAATAATTGGTCTAAATAATCGTAGAAGTTATCGGTGTTATAAGAAATTTCAATATAGTTTCTATCAAGGGTTTTATCGGTCATGATGGTTTTTGGAGAGCTTCCAAACATATCGGCCATGGCTAGATCCATGGGGGTATTGCCATTGGTTTTAGAAGTAAAGGTAAACCGGTGGTCTCCAGTAACATCCCCAACGGTGTACATGGGCGAACGTTCGCGTTCGGCAATGCGTTGTAGATGATCTATATGTTTTTCGGCAATGACCAAGCCCATACGTTCTTGCGATTCGTTACCAATTATTTCTTTGTCGGATAAGGTGGGGTCACCAACCGGTAATTTATCCAGATCTATTTTTCCACCGGTATCTTCTACCAATTCAGACAAACAGTTTAAATGCCCACCTGCGCCATGGTCGTGAATAGAAACGATAAAATTCTCATCACTTTCCACCATGCCACGTACTGCATTGGCGGCACGTTTTTGCATTTCCGGGTTAGAGCGTTGTACCGCATTAAGCTCAATACCTGTTGAAAACTGGCCCGTATCTGCACTGGATACTGCTGCGCCACCCATACCGATGCGGTAATTTTCACCGCCTAAGAGTACAATTTTATCGCCCGTTTTAGGCATGTCTTTTATGGCTTGATCTGCCTTTCCGTAGCCAATACCACCGGCTTGCATGATCACTTTATCATAGCCAAGTTTACGTGAGCCTGTGTTGAGTGATGCGGAAGCATCTTCTTCGTGCTCAAAAGTTAATACCGAACCACAAATAAGGGGTTGTCCAAATTTATTACCAAAGTCTGAAGCCCCATTACTTGCTTTTATGAGAATATCCATGGGGGTTTGATACAACCAATCGCGTTCTTGTACCGCTTTTTCCCAGGGTCTGTTTTCTTCAAGGCGCGAGTAGGAGGTCATATAAACCGCAGTCCCGGCAAGCGGTAAAGAGCCTTTTCCACCAGCTAATCGATCGCGAATCTCCCCGCCAGAACCTGTTGCTGCACCATTAAAAGGTTCGACCGTGGTAGGGAAATTATGTGTTTCTGCTTTTAAAGAAATAACAGACTCAAAGTTTTTTGTTTCATAAAAATCAGGAATATCAGCTTGTTTTGGCGCAAATTGCTCTATAATAGGGCCTTTTATAAAGGCAACATTGTCTTTGTATGCCGATACAATAGTGTTAGGGTGTTGTTTAGAGGTTTCTTTTATGAGCTTAAAAAGGGAGGTGGGTTTTTCTTCGCCATCAATGATAAAAGTACCATTAAAAATTTTATGACGACAGTGCTCACTATTGACCTGTGAAAATCCAAATACCTCAGAATCGGTTAGTTTTCTGTTTATTTTTTTGGAAACATTTTCTAGATATTCAATTTCTTCTTGGTTTAATGCCAAACCTTCTTGATTATTATAAGCCGCTATGTCATCAATCTCTAAAATGGCTTCTGGTATAATATCAATGGTAAAACTGTTTTGATGTAAACCTTTAAATTTTTCAGAAATCATCGGGTCGAAATCTGAAAAATCTTCAGCAACAGCTTTAAATTCTTCAATGCGAATAATTCCAACAACACCCATGTTTTGTGTAATTTCAACGGCATTGGTACTCCATGGCGAGATCATTGCTGCACGAGGGCCAACAAAAAAGGCGTCAAGAGACGCCGTGTTTAATTTAGGTTGATTGCCAAAAAGCCAGTTGAGCTTTTTTATGTCTTGGGTTGATAATTCTTCTGCTGTTTGTACAGCAAATACGTTGCTGCTTACGTTTCCAAAGAAATGAATCATTAAATGTTTTTTATGTGTTTAATTAGTATTGTTTCACGGCAACTT
>JAESQB010000179.1 GCA_016765375.1 Flavobacteriaceae bacterium
CGGTACCCAAAATTGGTCTTTTAGATCTACTATTGTCAAATAAAGCATCAACAGCTTGTTGTAAGACGGAAAAAGTATTGTTTTTACTTCAGATAGTAGTGGCAACGATAATATATGGACCATGGATTTGAATACCAAGGAAAAAACCCAGCTTACCAAAAGTAAGGATGATAATTTCCAGTCGGCCGATTGGTCTCCCGATGGCGATTATATTGTGGTTTCTAAAGGCAAGCGAAATTTAAAGCTCTTTATGTACCACAAAGATGGTGGTGGCGGATTTCAACTCATAAAAAAACCAGATAATTTAAAGACGGTAGAACCCGTATTTAGTCCTGATNGGCGTTATATTTATTATTCAAGACGAACTCGTGCATGGCATTATAATGCCCAATTCCCGCAATATCAAATTGCAATTTACGATCGTGAAAACGGTAAGAATGCCACCATTACCTCNCGTTATNGTTCGGCNTTTAGCCCAACCCCATCTCCAGATGGCGAATGGCTGGTTTATGGCTCTAGATATGAAGATCAAACAGGCTTGGTGCTTAGAAATTTAAAATCTGGCGACGAAAAATGGNTGGCTTATCCCGTTCAACGCGACGATCAAGAGTCTATTGCCCCTCTAGGTGTTTTGCCTGCAATGACCTTTACACCAGATAGTAAGGACTTGCTTGCTTCATATGGTGGTAAGGTTTACCGCATTGCACTTGCTGGTGGTGATGCTGTTGAANTTCCTCTTGATGTGGATGTTGTTTTGGAGTTAGGCCCCCGATTAAAATTTGAATACCCCATCTCTGATGAAAAAGAGATGATAGTNACTCAAATAAGAGATGGTGTNCCCTCACCCGATGGNAGTAAATTAGTGTTTACGGCACTCAACCGACTTTATCTCATGGACATTCCTAATGGTGAACCTAAGCCTTTTGCGACTATGGATATGACCCAAGCCCAACCCACTTGGTCACCCGACGGTACTAAAATAGCCTTTGTAACTTGGTCAGAGCAGGATGGTGGAAGTATTTATACCGCAAGCATAACCGGAAGAGCAAGACCTCAAAAAATTACGTCCAAATCGGCTATTTATTCTGCGCTAAATTGGGCTAAAAACGGTCGCATTATTTTCACTAAAGGGAGTGCTCAAAGCATGAAAGATGCTGCTGGCCCGAGAGTGCCAAGAGCTACTGAAGACCTTAGTTGGATTTCTTCTGGAGGCGGAGAAATTCATTTTATCATGAAAACTAATGGGCGAGGTAATCCGCATTTTGTTGATAATGACAACCGTATTTACCTGAGCAGTTCCAAAGGGTTGAGCTCGGTAAGATGGGATGGTACCGATGAAAAACAACTGGTTAATATTACAGGCATACATACTTACGGTTCAAGTTTAGGTGATGACCACGGTCCTTTTGGGACTCAAAATACACCCGGAGTTCTTCATCTTGACGATGAGGTTGCCGCAAAAAAGAAACCTCCCACAAAGGCGTCATGGATTAGAATGGCACCAAAGGGCGATAAAGCCTTGGCACAGGTAAATAATGATATTTACGTGGTTACGGTTCCGAAATTGGGACAAACCCCAACCATTTCTGTAGCAAAAACCAAGTCATCTCAATTTCCCTCTTGGAAACTTACCGAAATTGGAGGGCAATTTCCAGCCTGGTCTTCCGATGCGAAAAAGGTACACTGGTCTATTGGTAATGCCCATTTTATATACGATCTTGAAGAAGCAAAAACCTTTAGAGACAGTATAACCGCTGCAAAAAAAGCTAAAGAAAAAAACAAAGAAGAGAAAAAAGAGGGCGATAAAGAAAAATCTGAAAAAGATAAAAAAGACAAGAAAGATAAGACCTTTAAACCTGTTGAATTTAGAGTTAAAATTAAAGTCGAAAAAGATATTCCAGAGGGTATAGCCTTATTAAAAGGGGCTAGAATTATTACCATGAAAGGCAATACCGTTATCGAAAACGGGGATATTCTAATTGAAAATGCAAGAATAAAAGCCGTAGGGCCTTCGGGAAGTTTAACGGTACCACGTAAAGCCAAAGTGATTGATGTTTCTGGAAAAACCATAGTGCCAGGCTTTATTGATACCCATGCACACATGTGGCCAGCCTGGGGCATTCAAAAAAATCAGGTATGGTTATATGCCGCTAACCTGGCTTATGGCGTTACAGCAACGCGTGATCCACAAACGGCAACCACCGATGTGTTAACCTATTCAGACATGGTTGAAACGGGCCAACTCTATGGACCTCGTATATATTCAACCGGACCTGGTGTGGGCTATTGGATGTATAATTTAACGAGTTTAGACCATACTAAAAATGTGCTTAAGCAGTATAGCGAATATTATAATACCAAGTCTATAAAAATGTATTTGGTGGGTAATAGAAAACATCGCCAATGGGTGATTCAGGCTGCTAAAGAACAAAAATTAATGCCTACTACCGAAGGAGGTCTCGACTTTAAACTGAATATGACTCAATTAATTGACGGGTATCCTGGACAGGAACATTCTTTGCCTATTCATCCTGTTTATAAAGATGTNATTAAAACNATTGCCGATTCTAAAATGGCATATACACCAACATTATTGGTGTCCTACGGAGGGCCTTGGGCAGAAAATTATTACTATTCAAGAGAGAACCCTTATCACGATGTAAAGCTTAATCACTTTATGCCTTATAACGAATTGGCTCCAAAATCAAGAAGACGTCCGGGATGGTTTATGGATGAGGAACACGTTTTTCAAAAGCATGCCGAAGGTGTGAAAAAAGTTGTTGAAGCCGGTGGTTTGGCTGGAGTGGGAAGTCATGGTCAGTTACANGGNNTAGGATTTCATTGGGAAATGTGGTCTATAGCCTCAGGAGGTATGAGTACCCATGATGCCTTAAGGGTGGCTACTATTTTAGGTGCTGAGTCTCTTGGATTAGAAGGCGATCTAGGATCGATTGAAGTTGGAAAATTAGCCGATTTGGTGATTCTCGATAAAAATCCATTAGAAAATATCAGAAATACCAATACCATTAAGCANGTTATGAAAAATGGCAGGTTGTATGATGGNAATACTTTAGATGAGGTGTATCCAAGAAAAAAGAAAGCCNATAAATTTTGGTGGCATNCCGAAAAACCTCAAAACTTGCCGGGGATTAAAAANTAGAATATCGAATACTGAATATCGAACAATGAATATCGAAATTCGATGTTTAAGTTTTGAAGATAAAGCTCATGTTGGTTGAACCTACCACATGAGCTTTTTTTTGCAGCATATCCCAATTAATGGTAATTTCCCTCACGAAACTTTAAAATCAGTGGAATATCGAATATAGAATATAGAATATAAAAAACAACNTTNTATGTCTGTAACCAGAACCATAGAAACCCTCTTTAAAACCTATTTGCCTTCGCCTTTTACGATAGCAGTTCTTCTTACGGGTTTAACCATAATCCTAGCCTTAATATTTACCGATNCCCCACCAGATACCAATNCTNTATTAGCGGTTTTNAGCTATTGGGAAAAAGGCATTTGGAATTCCGATTTGTTAGTTTTTGCTTATCAAATGATACTTATTTTGGTTTTAGGACATGTTTTGGTCTTAAGCAAACCCATGAATAGGCTTATTAGAAAGCTTACCAGTTTTAGCTCAAATACAGCAAACGCCGTGGTTTTGGTAAGTGTTTCTACGCTTTTGGTATCGTTTTTTAACTGGGGTCTGGGTTTGATCTTTGGTGCTATTATGGCTCGAAAAATAGCCGAAGAAGCACAACGTCGTGGGTTTTCTATTAACTATCCCTTAGTAGGGGCCTCAGGTTATGTGGGCTTGATGATATGGCATGGTGGNATGAGNGGCTCTGCACCCTTAAAGGTGGCCGAGTCGGGGCATTTAGCGAGCTTGATGAATGGTATGAGCACCCCTGAAATATCCCGTCTATTGCCAGATCTTATCGCCACCAATGAAACTATTTTTAGCCATTGGAATTTAATTTTATTTGGAATTTTACTACTTCTGGTACCTGCCCTATTTTATCTATTGGGAAAAAAAGCAGTACCTACTGCCATTAANNTNCCNGTTTATAAGGGTGTTTTTTTAGATACTAAAACATTAATTGGTGCCGAGAAATTAGACCATTCTAAAATTTTAGGAATGGGTTTTGGATTGATGGTATTGGCTACGTTCTTTTATCGGTATTTTGATGCCCTTTCTGATTATATTTTAACACCAAANATGCTAAACTTTTTTATGCTTGGTTTGGGTTTATTATTACACGGAAGTTTTAAAAGTTTTTTAGTGGCTCTGGAAGAAGCCATAAAAGGTGCTTCAGGCATACTCATTCAGTTCCCCTTATATTTTGGAATTATGGGCATTATGCGAGATAGTGGGATGGTGCTTATAATTTCAGACTTTTTTGTGTCTATTGCCAATGAAACCACCTTGCCTATTTTCACNTTTTTTAGTGCGGGCTTGGTCAATATTTTTGTGCCTAGTGGTGGCGGGCAATGGGCCATACAGGGGCCTATCGTGATAGAATCGGCTTTAAAATTGGGAGTGCCTTTGCCAAAAGCAATTATGGCCTTGGCTTATGGCGACCAAATTACCAACATGCTACAGCCNTTTTGGGCTTTGCCCTTATTGGGAATTACAAAACTTAAGGCAAGAGATATATTACCCTATACCCTAATTATCATGTTGCTTGGTACCGCGGTATTTATTTTAGGGCTGCTGTTGCTTTAGTGATATCGTCATAAAATTCGATACANTCCANCTGCTGTTTTAGAGGNNTCATTTTTTTGGNAAANAGAGGCTTTAANCCTTCTTTCATNGGTTTTGANGCCGGTAGGTCTTGCCTAAAGGGATCGACCTGCATCCCGTTTTTCCAAAAGCGNTAACACACATGAGGGCCACCTGAATTTCCGGTCATGCCTACCCAACCAATAACATCGCCCTGGCGTACAAATTGGCCTCTTCTCACCTTGCGCTTTCTCATATGCAGGTATTGCGTATCGTAAGAACCGTTATGTCGTATTTTTACATAATTTCCGTTACCGCCTCTGTATTCCGATTTAATAACGGTACCGTCTGCCGTAGCAAGAATGGGGGTGCCTATGGGTGCTGCAAAATCGGTGCCTTTGTGGGCGCGTACCCTATAGCCGTAATATTTAATCCGCCTGTTGAGGTTGTATCGCGATGAAATTCTGCTAAATTTTACGGGAGCTTTTAAAAAGGCTCGCCTTAGATTATTGGCCTCTTCATCGTAAAAATCGGTTATCCCCATTATAGTATCTCCAATAAAATTAAAGGCGTAAAGCGGTTTGCCTTTATGTTCGAAATAAGAAGCTTTTATTTTGTCCAATCCGGCCGGGATGGTATCATTAATAAATTTTTCGGTATAAATTACCTTNAAGCGATCGCCTTTTTGAAGCCTNAAAAAATCGATNGTCCAGGCGTATATNCTNGCCAGNCTATCGGTCATATANGGNCTTAAATGTTGGGATTCCATAGTTTCTGAAAGCGAGCTCATAATAATGCCCGAAGCTNCTTTTTCAACTACGGTTATGGGTTTTTGTTTGGTGAATGAGAAGATACTGTCTCTTAGGTCGATAACCACATAGTCCACCTTGTTTTTTTCATAAATAAAGACTTGGGTGGTATTAAGTCTGTCTTTTGAATTTAATAAAACATAAGGCTTGCCTACATTAACCCTTCTTACATCGAAACTGTCTTTAATTTTATTGACAATTTCAAATATTTTACCCTGCTGTACGTGATTAGCATCNAAAATAGCACCAAAGGTATCNCCAGACCTGATGGTNTCTCTTTTNACGTTAAAGTCGTTTAAAACATAACCGTATTCGATAACNTTTGGNGGTATGGGTTTTATCTCTTCTTTTTTATCTGAANTACAAGATAAAACGAATGTAAAAAGGACTAATAAAANAGGAAGCTGTGGTTTCAAAATTTAAATCTAAAAGTATAGGGTGTAAAAATAAAAAACTTATTCCCTTTTAGGTTTAAAATTTTCATAAAGAACTCATTTAAACTTTTTTTATTTAGACGTCCCNNANNTGCGGTAAGGNATTTGTTTCTTATTGAAGGCTTTTTTGAGCTGTNATAGNNNNGCANATGCGGGAGCGCAATAAAAAGACAAAAATAGGGGGCAAATTGANAATTTTGCAGACAATCATAAAAAGTTTAAATGAGTTNAAAGATTAACTGCTTAAATCTTGTCCCCAATTTTTAATTTCATCAACACTCCATACCGAAGGAAAAAAAATGCGTTTTTGATATTTAGGATGCATGTATTTCACCCATTTGCTACNTCCGGTAGCTTCAACAACTTCAGATGAATTGCCCTGTGACAAATAATGTTTGGCCGTATTGTAATGCGCCATCACCCAGGTGACATTTACGGTATAATCGTAGTGTCGCATAGCATTTATCA
>JAESQB010000180.1 GCA_016765375.1 Flavobacteriaceae bacterium
GCCGAAGTTATAGGTTATGATGACTATGAGACTTATGGCACCGAAGCCAAAGTAAAAGAAGTTGGTAAAATGCGTGTTGAGGGTAAGAATTATGTCGTTAATGATGGCGATGTGATGCACTCCCTGTTTAATGTGTAGGTAAAATACTACTTTATAACCTAACTCACCTTATAGCTTTCTAACTCACNNTNTNAGCTTNCAAAGATCTGACTTGGATTCTTAAAAGCTTTAAATTCCAATGCATTNCCTGCTGGGTCATAAAAAAACANGGTTCCTTGTTCACCAACCTCNCNTTTAAACCTAATGTAAGGCTCTATGATAAATTTAATATTNTTGGACTTTAAATGTTNAGATAANGCCGTCCATNCATTCCATTCCANTATAACGCCAAAGTGAGGAATAGGAACCTCATGTCCGTCAACCGGATTTGAAATGGGCTTTTTTAGAGCTTCATGCCCTGGTTTTTTGTGAATGACCAACTGATGACCAAAAAAATTAAAATCAACCCAGTTTTTATCAGACCTTCCTTCACTACAATTTAAAACCTCGGCATAAAATTTTCTACATAGGTCAATATCATGAACAGGAATGGCTAGGTGAAAAGGATTTAAATTACTCATAGTTTTGTCTGCCTGAGGCAGATGTTTTTTGAAGCTAATTTTCAACTCAAATTATATAATAGATTTTCTTCCGNCTTAGGCGNATGGGTTCAACTCATGACGAAGATAATAAAAAACGTAAANTNTACTCAAACNCTTTAAAATTAAANCGATTGAAATGGTTTTTTTTATTTTAATTTTGAAATCAAAATTAACGTATTAGTATGGCTNTGAGTTTTTTAACAATTCNTTATAAATTATTGTTAATTACTTTCTTTTTTTTGCATTTTAAATTTTTGTCGAACTTACTATATTAGCACGTTTCAGAAGAAGCTTTCAAACAATGTCAAAACAATCAGAATATACCGAAGATAATATTCGTTCCCTCGATTGGAAGGAACACATCCGTATGCGTCCGGGTATGTATATTGGGAAATTAGGCGATGGCTCTTCTCCCGATGATGGTATTTATATACTGTTGAAAGAGGTCTTGGATAATTCCATAGACGAATTTGTGATGGGTGCTGGGAAAACCATCGAGGTTAAAATAAACGATAGTGAGGTGAGGGTTCGTGATTATGGACGAGGCATTCCTTTAGGTAAAGTGGTTGATGTGGTTTCTAAAATGAATACCGGAGGTAAGTACGATACCCGTGCTTTTAAAAAAGCCGTTGGTCTTAACGGGGTAGGTACCAAGGCCGTAAATGCCTTGTCTTCATTTTTTAAGGTGGTGTCCATTAGGGATAATCAATATAAATATGCCGAGTTTCAAGCGGGGAACCTTATTACAGAAAGTAACCAGGAAGCCAGTACCAAACGCAGAGGTACTCAGGTTATTTTTATGCCTGACCTAAGCATTTTTAAGCATTTTACATACCGTACAGAATATGTGGCTAAAATGCTTAAAAACTATGTATACCTCAATCCGGGTTTAACTATAGATTTTAATGGGGAAAAGTTTTATTCAGAAAATGGATTGAAAGATCTGCTTTTGGAAAACATTTCTGAAGATGATATGATATACCCCATAGTGCATTTGCGAGGGGAGGATATTGAAGTGGCCATAACCCATAGCCGAACGCAATACAGNGAAGAATACCATTCCTTTGTAAATGGGCAACANACCACACAGGGTGGTACACATCAGGCAGCATTTAGAGAAGCTTTGGTAAAAACCCTGAGAGAGTTTTACGGTAAGAATTATGAGGCCAGCGACATTCGTAAATCTATCGTGGCTGCCATAAGCATTAAGGTGATGGAGCCTGTGTTTGAATCGCAAACCAAAACCAAATTAGGNTCTTCCGATATGGGTNNCGNTNTNCCTACTGTNCGNACCNATATAAACGATTTTTTAAAGACCAGTTTCGATAATTTCTTACATAAGAATCCCCAAGTAGCCGAGCTATTGCAGCGTAAAATNATGCAAGCCGAACGCGAACGCAAAGAATTGTCGGGCATACGTAAATTGGCAAAAGATCGGGCTAAGAAAGCCAGCTTGCACAATAAAAAATTGCGNGATTGTAGGGTGCATCTTGGCGATATGAAAAAACCCAGACGCCTGGAAAGCACTTTGTTTATTACCGAAGGTGATTCGGCCAGTGGTAGNATAACCAAAAGTAGAGATGTTAATACTCAAGCGGTTTTTAGCCTTAAAGGAAAACCTTTGAACAGCTATGGGATGAGTAAGAAAATTGTTTATGAAAATGAAGAATTCAACTTACTGCAAGCCGCTTTAAATATAGAAGAAAGCTTAGAAGATCTCAGATATAACAACATCGTTATCGCTACCGATGCCGATGTGGATGGGATGCATATTAGGTTATTGCTAATCACATTCTTCTTACAGTTTTTTCCAGAGGTGATAAAAGAAGGCCATTTGTACATTCTACAAACGCCCTTGTTTAGAGTGCGTAATAAAAAAGAAACTATTTATTGTTATTCAGAAGAAGAAAGGCGAAATGCCGTTGAAAAGTTAAAACCCAAACCCGAGATTACCCGATTTAAAGGGCTGGGNGAAATTTCTCCTGATGAGTTTCAGTATTTTATAGGAAATGATATTCGTCTGGATCCCATTATGCTGGATCGCAGCATGTCTATAGAAGANCTCTTGTCCTTTTATATGGGAAAAAACACACCCACCCGACAGGAATTTATAATTGATAACCTTAGGGTTGAATTAGATAAAATAGAGGATTAATCCATTATGAGTGACGAATTAGAGCATAATAACCAAGAAGATGAATTAGTTCCGATAGGATCTGACGAACAACCACATGATACCATAATACGAATAAGTGGTATGTATAAGGACTGGTTTCTGGACTATGCCTCTTATGTTATTTTAGAGCGTGCCGTACCAGCTATAGAAGATGGTTTTAAACCTGTACAGCGTCGTATTATGCATTCAATAAAAGAATTGGATGATGGGCGTTATAATAAAGTGGCCAATATTGTAGGCCATACCATGCAATATCATCCTCATGGCGATGCCAGTATAGCCGATGCCATGGTACAAATAGGGCAGAAAGATCTCTTAATTGATACCCAAGGAAACTGGGGAAACATCCTCACAGGTGATAGGGCTGCTGCTTCGCGTTATATAGAGGCCAGGCTCTCAAAATTTGCCTTAGATGTGGTGTTTAACCCTAAAATTACACAATGGCAAGCCTCTTATGATGGGCGTAAAAAAGAGCCTGTAAATTTACCGGTCATGTTTCCCTTATTATTGGCACAAGGCGCCGAAGGTATAGCTGTTGGATTATCTACCAAAATAATGCCTCATAATTTTATAGAGCTTATTGACGCTTCTATTAAACATTTAAAGGGCAAAGGGTTTACACTATTACCTGATTTTCCTGTTGGAGGTATTGCCGATTTTACCAATTATAACGATGGCCTTCGGGGCGGGAAAATTAGATGTCGCGCACGTATTAGTCAGGAATCAAAAAACACCTTGGTTATTACTGAAGTACCATTTGGAACCACAACCTCTTCCTTAATTGACTCTATACTTAAGGCGAACGAAAAGGGAAAAATAAAGATTAAAAAAGTAGAGGATAATACCGCGGCCAAGGTCGAAATTCTTATTCATTTGCCAGCCGGACTATCACCCGATAAAACCATAGACGCCCTTTATGCCTTTACCAATTGTGAGACCTCTATCTCGCCCTTATGTTGTATCATAGAAAACAACAAACCTGTATTTATTGGGGTTTCAGAAGTCTTGCGTCGTTCAACAGAACGTACGGTTGATTTGTTGAAACAAGAACTGGAGTTTCAACTTAATGAATTGGAAGAGCAGTGGCATTTTGCGTCATTAGAGCGTATTTTTATAGAAAATAGAATTTATCGTGATATAGAAGAACAAGAAACCTGGGAAGGGGTTCTTCAAGCCATAGATAAAGGTTTAAAACCCCATATTACACATTTAAAACGGGCTGTCACTACAGATGATATTGCCCGACTCACCGAAATTCGTATCAAACGCATCTCAAAATTTGACATTGATAAAGCCCAACAAAAAATTGAAGCCTTAGATGAGAATATAAATAAGGTAAAACACGATTTAGCCCACTTGATCGATTATGCCATTGCCTATTTTACACGTTTAAAAAAGGACTATGGAAAAGAGAAATCTCGTAAAACGGAGATTCGTGTTTTTGATGATATAGAAGCCACAAAGGTAGCCATACGCAATACCAAACTTTATGTGAACAGGGAAGAAGGTTTTATTGGCACCTCCTTAAAGCGTGATGAATATGTGACGGATTGCAGCGATATTGATGATATTATTGTTTTTACCAACCAAGGGAAAATGATGNTTGTTAAGGTAGATAGCAAGGTTTTTATAGGNAAAAATATTATTTATGTAGCGGTGTTTAAGAAAAAAGANAAACGCACNGTTTATAATATGGTTTANCTNGATGGNGNTCGAAAAGCAGGTTATGTTAAACGATTTTCGGTAACAGGGGTNACNCGTGATAAAGAATACGATTTGACTCAAGGCAATAAAAATTCAAAAGTATTGTATTTTACTGCAAATCCGAATGGTGAAGCCGAACTTATAACCGTATTATTGCGTCAAACCGGAAAGGTTAAAAAATTAAAATTCGATCTCGATTTTGCCGATCTCATGGTCAAGGGNCGNAANGTAAAAGGTAATATTGTTACCAAATACTCTATAAAGCGTATTGAGTTAAAAGAGAAAGGGCTTTCTACTTTAAAGCCGCGAAAAATTTGGTTTGATGAGACNATACAGCGTCTTAATGTNGATGAAAGAGGNAGTTTTATGGGTGAATTTANGCCTGATGACCGCTTGCTAATCGTCAATCAAAAAGGCACCGTAAAAACCGTTGTCCCAGAAATTAGCCTGCACTTTAATAAGGATATTGTTGTGTTGGAGAAATGGAACCCTAAGAAACCCATTTCTGTGATTTATTGGGAGGGTGAAAAGCAATTTTATTATGTAAAAAGGTTTTTTATAGAAAACGAAGCCAAAGAAGAGTTCTTTATTTCAGAACATCAAAATTCGTTTTTAGAATTGGCCACTACCGATTATAGACCGCAAATAGAAATGGTTTTTAATAAAGAACGTGGTAAAGATCGCAAGGCTAATAAAACCATTAATATAGAAGAGTTTATTGCCTTAAAAGGCATATCGG
>JAESQB010000181.1 GCA_016765375.1 Flavobacteriaceae bacterium
CAGGGGGGGTAATTTCTTTTTTCAAAAGATTTGTCTTCTCCAAAAATAGCCTCGCCAAATTTACGTGCTATTTTAGTTTTTGGACCGGTATATCTTGCCATATTTTACATTGTTTAGAAGGGATTGATGAATTAAGGTCTTAATCCTTCGTCAATCATTTATCCTTCTGGTTATACTTAAAATTTATTAAACTCTTCGTCTTTTTGGAGGACGACATCCATTGTGTGGCATTGGGGTAACGTCAATAATTTCAGTCACTTCAATACCGTTATTGTGCAAGGCTCTAATAGCAGATTCTCTACCATTACCTGGGCCTTTTACATAAACTTTTACTTTGCGCAAGCCGGCTTCTGTAGCTGGTTTTGCAGCATCCTCTGCAGCCAATTGCGCTGCGTAAGGTGTGTTCTTTTTAGAACCTCTAAATCCCATTTTTCCTGCTGAAGACCACGAAATAACATCGCCACCTTTGTTGGTTAATGAAATTATAATATTGTTGAAAGACGCTGTAACGTGTGCTTCACCTACAGATTCAACAACGACTTTGCGTTTTTTTGAACTCGTTCTTGTTTTTGCCATCGTTACTTATTATTTAGTTGCTTTCTTTTTGTTAGCAACAGTTTTACGTTTTCCTTTACGTGTTCTGGAGTTATTCTTAGTACGTTGTCCTCTTAAAGGAAGTCCAACTCTGTGACGAATACCTCGGTAACATCCAATATCCATTAAACGTTTGATGTTTAATTGAATTTCGGAACGCAATTCGCCTTCGATGGTAATGTTACCAGCTTCTTCACGAATTTTACCTATTTCTTCATCGGTCCATTCTGAAACTTTAGTGTCTTCACTAACTCCAGCTTTTGCCAATATATCTTTAGCTCGGCTTCTGCCAATTCCGAAGATATATGTTAACGCGATTACACCCCTTTTTTGATTTGGGATATCTACACCTGCGATTCTTGCCATAATTTAACCTTGTCTTTGTTTAAACCTTGGGTTCTTTTTATTAATAACATATAATGTGCCTTTTCTGCGAACTATTTTGCAGTCGGCACTTCTCTTTTTTATTGATGCTCTTACTTTCATCTTTATATCTATTCTAGTATCTGTACGTTATTCTTGCCTTAGATAAATCGTAAGGACTCATTTCTAATTTTACTTTATCACCGGGCAATAATTTTATATAATGCATACGCATTTTACCCGAANTATGTGCCGTCACAATATGTCCATTCTCAAGTTCTACACGAAACATAGCATTAGATAATGCTTCTATAATTGAACCGTCTTGTTCTATTGCGGGTTGCTTTGCCATATTTTTATACTGTTAGTGCTTTTCTGTTNTTACCTGNTTTCATTAAACCGTCATAATGCCTGTTTAATAAATACGAATTTACTTGTTGCATGGTATCTATAGCAACACCTACCATAATAAGTAAGGATGTTCCTCCATAAAAGAGTGCCCAACCTTGTTGCAAACCTAATAACTTAACAGCTATTGCAGGAAATACAGCAACAATAGCTAAGAAAATAGACCCAGGTAAGGTAATTTGTGACATAATTCTATCTAAGAACTCGGCCGTATCGGTACCAGGTTTTATACCCGGAACAAAACCGCCACTGCGTTTCAGATCGTCTGCCATTTTATTTGTTGGCACTGTAATAGCCGTATATAAATAGGTGAACACTACAATTAACAATCCAAATACTACATTATACCACAGTCCAAACATATCGCTAAAAGTAGCTTGAATACCTTGTGAAAATTCACTGTCGGAAAGCCCCGCCACAGCACTNGGCACAAACATAATGGCTTGNGCAAAGATAATAGGCATAACCCCCGAAGCATTTAATTTTAAAGGAATNAATTGTCTGGCTCCAAAAACATTTTTCTCATAACCACCTCCTGCAGTACGTCTGGCGTACTGAACCGTGATTTTTCGAACCGCCATAACCAATAATATAGAAGCCNATATAATGACAAACCAGATTACTAATTCAATAAGAATCATGATCATACCACCATTTGATTGAAATACTCTTGAGTTGAATTCCTGAACAAATGATAATGGTAAATTGGCAATGATACCAACCATAATTAAAATAGAGATTCCGTTTCCTATACCTTTATCGGTAATACGTTCACCCAACCACATGGCAAAAACACAACCCGTGGTTAATATGATTACCGCAGAAGCGATAAATGTTGTACTAGGGCCAAGTATAAAGGCATCAGCCGGAAGGATACTAAACAAATTGTAAATATATCCAGGACCTTGAACAAGGGTAATTGCTATAGTTAACCAACGCGTAATTTGATTGATCTTTTTCCTACCACTCTCGCCTTCTTTCTGAAGTTTTTGAAGGTAAGGAATAGCAATACCCATAAGCTGAACAACAATAGAGGCCGNAATATAAGGCATAATTCCCAAGGCAAATACCGATGCATTTGCAAATGCACCTCCGGTAAAGGCATTGAGTAAGCCTAGGATTCCGCCATCGGTTTGATCAGCTAAACCTTGTAATTTTGATACGTCAATCCCCGGTAATACAACCTGAGCGCCAAAACGATATACCAATAGCAGTCCAAGAGTAACCAAAATGCGATTTCTCAGTTCTTCTATTTTCCAAACGTTTTTAAGTGTCTCTATAAATTTCATCCTTGTTTATGGCTTTATACATTCACGGCTTCGCCACCTGCTGCTTCGATAGCTGCTTTTGCCGAGTCTGTGAATTTATGAACAGATACTTGTAATTTAGTCTTTAATTCTCCTCTGCCTAAGATCTTTACCAGATCATTTTTTCCTACAACACCTAAACCTATTAAAGTTTCTAAAGTTACGGTATCTTTTATTTTTNTATTGTCTACTNATTCTTGCAAGGTATCTAAATTNACNCCTTGATAGTCTTTTCGGTTAATATTTGTAAACCCAAACTTAGGCACACGTCTTTGAAGTGGCATTTGCCCACCTTCAAAACCAAGCTTCTTAGAATATCCNGAACGCGATTTAGCNCCTTTATGTCCTCGAGTTGCNGTACCACCTTTTCCGGATCCTTGCCCACGTCCAACNCGTTTGCTATTATNTTTAACTGAACCTTCTGCGGGTTTTAAGTTACTTAAATCCATTGCCTTTTTATGTCTTATACAGTTTCTACTGAAACTAAGTGTTTAACTTTGTTTACCATACCCACAATAGTAGGGGTATCATCGTGCTCTACTACTTGNCCAATTTTACGTAGNCCAAGAGCTTCCAGGGTCCTTTTTTGTCTTAGAGGNCGCTTTATAGCACTTTTTACTTTGGTGACTTTAATTTTTGCCATTGTATTTTATCCTTTATAAAGTTTTTCAAGAGAAATACCTCTTTGTTTGGCTACTGTATGTGCACTACGCAATTGCAATAATGCATCAAAAGTAGCTTTTACTACATTGTGAGGGTTAGATGATCCTTGAGATTTTGATAATACATCATGAACACCAACGGCCTCTAACACCGCTCTTACAGCACCACCAGCAATAACCCCTGTACCAGGAGAAGCCGGCAACAAAATAA
>JAESQB010000182.1 GCA_016765375.1 Flavobacteriaceae bacterium
AAATGGCGCTTTGCTAGACGATTTAATGACTTATGTTTATAGCGGCTATAAGTGCAGGCTCTTATTAATAGGAGACACCGCCCAATTACCCCCTGTAAAATTAATTATGAGCCCGGCGCTTGACGAACATATCCTCAGCAATCATTACGATAAAGAAGTGAGCTTAGTTGAACTTGACGAGGTGGTTAGACAACAACAGGAAAGTGGGATACTACACAATGCCACACGTATCAGACAAAGTTTAGAAGACCACTTTTACGATGACTTTAAGTTTTCACTTAAAGGTTTTTCAGACATTATAAAACCTATGGACGGTCAAGAGATCATGGACGCCATAGACGATTCGTATTCTCAATTCGGAAATGAAGGAACGGTAATTATTGTGCGCTCAAACAAAAGAGCCAATATGTATAATGAACAAATACGTTCCCGTATTTTGATGCAAGAAAACGAGTTGGCTACCGGCGATTATCTCATGGTGGTTAAAAACAATTATTTTTGGCTAAGCGCAAACAGCGAGGCTGGTTTTATAGCCAATGGCGATATTATTGAAATTTTGGAAATTTTCGCCATTAAAGAACTTTATGGCTTTAAATTTGCCGAAGTTAAGGTGCGTATGATCGATTATCCCAAAATGGCTCCCTTTGAAACCGTGCTTCTTTTAGACACCATTAAGGCTGAAACGCCTTCGCTAACCTATGAAGATTCAAACCGGCTTTACCAAGAGGTCATGAAAGATTATGATTCAGAAAGATCGAAATACAAAAAGTTTCTAGCTGTTAAAAACAACAGGCACTTTAATGCTTTACAGGTTAAATTCTCCTACGCCATTACCTGTCATAAATCACAAGGAGGACAGTGGAACACTGTATTTATTGAGCAACCTTATCTGCCCGAAGGCATAGATAAAGAATATTTACGATGGCTATACACCGCCGTTACCCGTGCCCAAAAAAAATTATATCTAATTGGATTTAAACAGGAGTTTTTTGAAGATTAGAACAACACCTAGCTTTTTATTATTTTTACCAAATAAATAGATATTATATTGAAAGCAAAGCCACTTATCACTATAGCTGTAATTCCTGCCCGTTATGCTGCATCGCGATTTCCTGGGAAATTAATGCAAGACCTCGGAGGGAAAACCGTTATTTTAAGAACCTATCAAGCTACCNTAGAGACCAAGCTCTTTAAAGAGGTGTTTGTAGTNACCGACAGCNCNCTTATTTATGACGAAATTGNAAATAATGGCGGTAAGGCCATCATGAGNAAAAAACCCCATGAATGTGGTAGTGATCGTATAGCCGAAGCCATTCAAGACATGGATGTTGATCTTGTGGTAAATGTACAAGGNGANGANCCTTTCACCAACCTCGAAAGCCTTGAGGTATTNCTTGCCGTTTTTAGGGCTGGTGATGCCCATAAAATAGATTTGGCCTCTCTCATGGTTGAGATTAAAGATGAAACCGAAATAAACGACCCCAACTGTGTTAAGGTTATTGTTGATAATGACAATTTTGCTCTTTATTTTTCCAGATCACCCATTCCATACCCCCGAGACAAAGGGCCTNGCACAAAATATTATAAGCACAAAGGCATTTATGCCTTTAGAAAAAAAGCNCTNATGGATTTCTATAAACTCCCTATGAAACCTTTGGAAGCTACTGAAAAAATTGAATGCCTACGTTATCTTGAATACGGAAAACATATTAAAATGGCGGAAACCACAGTTTTAGGTATAGAGATTGACACCCCCCAAGATCTTGAAAAAGCAAAACACATATTAACTGAAAACAATAAATAAATTTGAGCCATAAACCCTTTAAAAATTTTACCATGGTACCAAAAGTTGTTTTTGGAGCAGGTAGTTTTTCGCAATTGCNAATTATATTAGAGGCAGAGCGTAAGGGTTTGGATCCTTTTATTTATTTAATAGACGATGTTTTTAAAAACAAGACCTCGCTTTTAGAGACCCTTTCTTTAAAGCATGACGATGCCATTCTGTTTATTTCAGCAGATCTAGAACCAAAAACCACCCAAGTTGATGCCTTGGTCTTAGACATTCAAACAAAATACTCTAAAATGCCTTCTGGTATTATAGGCATAGGTGGTGGCACCATGATGGATTTAGCAAAAGCGGTATCCCTTTTATTAACCAACCCCGGAAAAGCTGAAGATTACCAAGGCTGGGATCTCATTAAAAACAAAGGTATTTACCATGTTGGCATTCCTACCATCTCGGGTACCGGAGCCGAAGTATCTAGAACCACCGTACTTAATGGGCCAAATAAAAAATTAGGCATCAATAGTGATTATACGCCTTTTGATCAGGTAATACTTGACCCACAATTAACACAGGACGTACCTAAAGAACAATGGTTTTATACTGGCATGGACTGTTTTATACACTGCATAGAATCACTAAACGGTACTTTTATAAATGCCTTTAGCGAAAGTCACGGTGAAAAAGCCCTAGACCTCTGTTTGGAAATATTTTTAAATGGCCAATTAGACCCTCAACAAAGCAAAGCAAAACTCATGATGGCCTCTTGGCATGGTGGCATGAGCATTGCATATTCACAAGTTGGCATAGCCCACGCTATGAGTTATGGCCTCTCCTATGTGTTAGATATAAAGCACGGCTTAGGCAATTGCATAGTATTTAATCATTTACATAATTATTACCCCGAAGGGGTGGCACTCTTTAAAAAAATTATAGAAAAGAATAACATTTGTATTCCTCAAAACGTTTGTGCAAACATAAGTCCCTCGCAATTAAACACCATGATTGATGTCGCCTTAAGCCTAACGCCCTTATGGGAAAATGCTTTAGGTGCAGATTGGAAAACAAAAATAAATAGAAACACTTTGGAGAATTTATATCAAAACATGTAATGCTAAAAATACTCTCAAAATTTATACTCTTTACACTTATGGGGTGGTCTCTAAAAGGCCAAGTACCCGGATCCATAAAAAAAGCGGTTATTATAATAGCGCCACATACCAGTTGGCATGATTTTCACGTAGGTATTTTAATGCGAAGCGTTATAGGGCTTAAAATAAATTTTATTGGAAAAAAAGCGCTCTTTGGCCCCCTTACAGGATGGTATTTTAGATGGTTAGGTGGTGCCCCAGTTGACCGTTCTAGCAAGCAAAATGTAGTGAAAGAGATCACTGCCCTTTTTAAAGAGAATGAAGAATTTAGACTCGCTCTATCACCCGAAGGTACCCGAAAAAAAGTTAGCGAATGGCGAACCGGTTTTTATTATATTGCCCATGAAGCCCAAGTACCTATTATTAGTATCTCCCTTGACTTTCCTTCAAAAACGATACGTATAAACAAACCCTTTTATACTACGGGGGATATAAAAAAAGATCTGCCTAAGATCAAACTCTTTTATAAAGGTGTGGTAGGTAAAATTCCGGAATATACTTAGGGTCTGTCAATAAATAAAGTGAGCAAAAAAAAAACCTATCAAAATTGATAGGTTAATTAATTTGTAAAAAAATTATTAAGTAATATTAGATTACTTTCACATTTACTGCGTTTAATCCTTTTTTACCTTCTTGTAGATCAAATTCTACTGCATCACCTTCACGAATTTCATCGATTAATCCGGTAACGTGTACAAAATGTTCTTTGTTTGTGTCTTCTTCAGTTATAAAACCAAAACCTTTGGTATCATTGAAAAATTTTACTGTTCCTTTATTCATTTTTGAAAATTAAATTATATAATAATATGCAAATTTAGTGATATATCATTTCATATAGCCCTTTTTTTTAAAATATCTCCAAAAAATATCAAATTAATTATAAAACCCCAAATTGACTTTGCATTTAATACTGCTCTTTTTTCAATAATACCTCAGCCATAAGCTTCGCTATAGGGTCGTTTAATTGGTTTAATTCTTTTATAATATTCTTATAATCTTCTTTAATTCTGTTTTGACTCATTTTAAAAGCAGCTTGCACATTTTCAATGCTAATTTCAAATGCGCTCACACCATTTAACATGGCCTGAATGTTTTTAGGCAAGTTTTCTAAAGATA
>JAESQB010000183.1 GCA_016765375.1 Flavobacteriaceae bacterium
ATTATGCTGGGCTTGTAAAATGTGGGTATTATTACCAGTCGAACGATCTAAATCTGTCGTGAGATCGGTTCTGTCGGCATAACCCATTGGGCTAGTTCCGGGCTCCGTATTACAACCATTACCCCCATCATCAGCATTAATGGTTCCTAAAATAAACTTTTTCAAACCATCTATATTACAACCATCAATAGCCTCGGGGGTACAGGACTGCTTTTTAACAAGCTTTGTTTTATTATTGTTTGAAAGGTTTGAGTCGTTACTTAATTCTGTTCCAGCCTCAAAGTTATAGCTTCCAAAAACCGACAGATCTGCTGTTTGGTTAAAGGTATAGTTTGTTGTTTGCACTGCAGCTAAAGAGCCGGTAAAGGTTTCGCTAACCTTAGCACCGCCGTTTATGGTGTAAAACACAGGAATTGAAGTTTGTGTTAGCCCCCCAAAATTTTTAATACTGATGATAACAGCTTCCGTAGCCCCTAAGCTCATACTTGAACTTGGAGCGGTAATAGCAAGTACGCCAACATCGTTTGATTGAAGATGAGTCACTTGTTTTGCTTTATCATCGTTTGCAGAGTTTTCATCCCCAGTAAGATTAGTTATAGCGTTTATTGTATAGGTTGTGCCTTGTACACTAAGATCAGCAGTTCCTGTAAAAGTATACGTAGCAGTAGCCGTTGAGGCAATAGATCCTGTAAAAGTTTCTATAATATTAGTACCGCCATCAACATTAAATGACACCTGAAAACTGCTTTGGGTTTCGGTACCGAAATTCCGTATGGTTATTTCAACGGTTTCAGTAGCTGTTAAAATACCATCGTTGGGTTGATCAATAGAGACAACGCCAACATCTTTTGCGGCATCGGGCGCAATTTTAAATACCCCAACCACATCCCTTCGCTCTGGATTAAAATATTCGGCGATATGCCAAAACGTTTGATCATCTGTTGGATCTACAGTTAAATGGGTATAATCAGTATAGCGATCGGATGGGCTATTGCCACTTCCTTGTTTTATAAGCGTTTCATCTATAGACATCGTTCCCGAAGCATCATTGGCAAAACGTCCGGTGTATTGTATGGCAATAGACTCCGTATTGCTAAGCGTTGAATAGCCCATGCCAATATTGCCTTGGTTATCCATAGCCATACTGGCGGCGAATGCATGTTTCCCCCCTGCTGGAGATATATAGGTGCCTTCTTGAAAAATGGTCCAAGGTTGTCCATCGCCATTTTGTCTGAGCTCGAACCAACGTATTCCAGCCAATTTCCCGGCTGTTCCATCGGTGTCAACCACAAAATTAAATACTGCCGAGTTGTGGGTAGGAAATTTTCTAAACTGAGCCTGGTTCATAATCGTGGCTTGCAAGGCATCAATATCGGGTCCCGAAGGTTGTGTTAAATTAGAGAGAGAACCTCCGTCAAAAACACTTGTGAAATCGCCTGTAATTAACTCTACTGCCGAAGAAATGGTAGAATTGTCTATAGTATTCCAATCCATATTTACAGTCCATAATTTTAAATGATCGTCACTTACGCCAAACCAGGCATCATCTTGCATATAAACCACCGTAGCATTTCCAGAAGCCGGAGCCGTAGCATTTCCAAGATTAAAAAACTGAGGGCTATAAAACCCCGAAGTAGCTATATTGGATAATGGGAACTTAGCAAATTGGGCCGGTTCGCCATTTAGCATTTTAAGACGTTCCATGACAAAGACTCTATCGGAACTCCCAATATTTGCGGTAATATAATACCCATCTGGCCAAATTGAAAATTTAGGGTAATCAGGGAAAGACGATGTGCCAAATTCTGTAGTATAAACATGCCAGCCATCATTTACGGGGTCTGGCCCTTTGCTAATCGCTATATTAAACCCATTAGGGCTATCGTCAAATTCGGTTATTATAAAACGATCTGCCAGAGCATCATAAAGCATAATAGGATCGCCAAGATCATTTCCCGGAAAAATCGTTGTTAAAGACGCTTCGGGAATCAAAGGATTACCACTTTTATCAAAAATACGAAAGCCTACATTCCAACCGCCAAGATAATGATTTGGCCCCACTCCGCCCGTAGCATCTGTAGGAGTGGCCTGAGCGATGTCGGCATCAAAAACCAAACTGGGAGGGAGGATCTGAATTTTTAAACTTTCTTCCTGAGTTTTAACCAAAGGGTCATCCCCTTTTGGAAATCCTTTACCAGGGATAACCTTATTGGTATGTCTTAATTTTGGATTAATTTCCTTACCATCATTTATTTTTTTGGGGGCATAAATAAAAGTGCCGTTTTGCATTTGCTCTGCTAAACTAGGCACACTTACAACATGGGTAATAAGCCCTGAGGCGGTAGGCTTATAATTTTTTTTATCTTGGGAAAAACTCCATGAAACAACGCCAAGTATAAACAAAGCCATTAAAGAAGCGGTTAAAGAGGTTGTTTTTTTCATATTTCAACTATTTTATAAAAAATCAAACCCTTTAATGTCAAGGCTAGGTTTCATTTATGTTTTCAATGAATAATTAATTTTGCTCCCCTAAATTAATAAATAATAAAACTTTAGCCTAAAAAAATTGTGAAATCTCTAATCAAGATTACAAAAAAAAGATGTACTACAAAAAACCCCGCTAAAAAGCAGGGTTTTAAAAGTACCATGGGTGGGAATCGAACCCACACTCCCGAAAGAACTGGATTTTGAATCCAGCGTGTCTACCAGTTCCACCACCAAGGCGACTAAACCCGCATTATGAATTAAAAAATCTATTACGCTTTTAAACTACTGCAAAATATAACGCTTTGCTACATTTTTAAGAATAACCATAACAGTGCTATGCTGATTCTTAGAAAATGTCATATTTTATTGTAATTTCAAAGCTCATCACAACATTATAATACATAATGCGGGTTAAACGTGATTGCAAAAATATAAAAATATTAAAACATAGGGGGTATAAAAGGGCTTAAGATTTATCCCATTTTATAGATTCCATGAGTCTTCTAACGTCTTCTCTTAAATAAACGATTGCGGGATAAATAGAATCGAAATTGGGTTTCACATTAAAATACAAAGCACCTGTTACAAAGTGGTTTACGCTATCNGTNACATAAAACTGAGAGGGCGTNGCCGCATTGCCATTAATGATATAAAACATGCCATACACCTTATTAATAGTGTCTATACGAGGCTGTTCTAAAATTGAGGTCGCTTTAATAGCATGATCATAGGTTAGCTTTTGAGCATCTTGTAATAAAGGCCTTAAATTGTTTTCTATTTTCCTGTAGGTGAGGTAAAGGGTGGCTTTTAATTGAGGGTATTCTATATTTAACCAACAATTTTCTTTAAGTTTTAATTGAGCGGCCTTGTTTTTTTCGAAATTATAGGGGCAATTAATCACGATTCNCTCATAACTTTGCTTGTCGTATTCAAGCCGAAGTTGGGCTTTAGGCTTAATAATAACATTCTCNTGACAAGAAGAGCACATNAAAATAAGAACAAAGATCACAAAAAAGGGCTTAATCATGGCCAATGGTAAACTTTATTTGTTTTATACGGTTACTATCGAATACCTCAACAGTAAACTCATAATTGTGAAATTTTATTATCTCTTTCTTTTTAGGAAAGCCTTTTGATATTTCCAACAAAAAGCCCGCAAGGGTTTCGGCCTCGCCTTTATGGGCTTCAAACAATTGGGATTGTTCTAAATGAATGATCCTATAAANATCTANGAGTTGTGTTTTACCTTCAAATATATAATTATGGTCATCAAGTTTGGAATAAACCAGATCGTCTGTATCAAACTCATCACTTATATCGCCTACAATTTCTTCTAAAATATCTTCCAGGGTTATAAGTCCGCTGGTGCCTCCGTACTCATCAACAACAATGGCCAGGTGTATTATTTTATCTTTAAATTCATTTAAAAGGTCGTCTAACTTCTTATTTTCAGGCACAAAATAAGGGGCACGTTGCAGCTTAGTCCAATTAAACTGTTCTTTATTGATATGAGGTATAAGGTCTTTTACATATAAAATCCCTGTAATACTATCGATGTTTTCTTTATAGACTGGAATTCTTGAATAGCCTTTTTTAATAATGTCTTGAATGACGTCGTGGTATTTCANGTTTTGATTTAAGGCAAAAATATCCATCCGGGGTTGCATAATCTGCCTAACCTCTGTATTGCCAAAGGTTACAATGCCTTTTAGCAATTTATGCTCTTCGGTAGTGGTATCATCTTTAGAGGTTAACTCTAAGGCTTTTGATAATTTATCGACATTTAAATTGGATTTTTGGGGTCCAAATTTATCTTGAATCNCAANGGTTATGTTTTGCATAGGCCGTGTTAAAGGCATAAACAAGACATCCATAATATTAAGTGGGATGGCCATAAAATTGGCNAACTTTATATTATTNCTGCTTGCATAAATTTTAGGAAGAATTTCCCCGAACAGCAAAATAATAAAAGCCGCGATACCTACTTTTAAAAANAANACCGTATCCACANTAAACANACCTAAGTNTATNACNGCATCCAANCCTTCAAACCANACAGANCTTAAGGATTCGAAAAGCAGGACTATAGCGATATTAATAAAATTATTGGCTACCAAAATGGTGGCTAAAAGTTTTTTGGGGCGTTTCAGTAATTTTTTAACTATAGCTTGTTTCTTAGAGGGTTTTTTGGCATTGGCCTCTAGGTCTGTAGCCGATAAAGAGAACAGAGCCACTTCGGCACCAGATATTAAAGCAGAACNAATTAACAATAGAATTAAAACAGAAATTCCCAGAAGCTGCCCCGTATTATTAAAGGCGGTATATAATATCAAACTGGGAGGGTCGGGATCCAAAATATAAAACGGGGTTTTTTTAATTATTAAAATGGCAAATCATCCTCTTTTTCTGNAGTAGAATTTTGAGTCATTGGCGTNTCTTGTGNTGCCNGCTGTGCCTGTNGGGTTTGGCTTTGTGTTTGTTGAGGTGTATTGCTTTCGCCTTTAGGCGTTAAAAAAGTAAAATCTGTACATTGAATCTCGGTAGAGTAGCGATCTCNGCCTTGATCATCTTGCCATTTTCGGGTTTTTAAACGNCCTTCTACATAAATTTTATCACCNTTCTTTANGTATTTTTCACAAATTTCGGCGGCTTTGTTTCGCATCACCACATTATGCCATTCGGTATTGGTAACACGCTCGCCGGTGGTTTTGTTTACATAGCTATCATTGGTCGCCAAAGAAAAGCGCCCTATGGCACCACCACCTTCAAAATAATGCATTTTTACCGCATCTCCGGTATGGCCAATAAGCATGACCTTATTTAAAGTTCCATTCATATTAAACATTGTATTTTATCAAAGTTAAACAATTTATAGCTGCCAT
>JAESQB010000001.1 GCA_016765375.1 Flavobacteriaceae bacterium
CCCCCGCAACCAAATATTAAGCCTCTAAACCAAGCAACAGCAACGGTTTAGAGGCTTTTTTTTGTTTTAAGATAATTTAATTAAAATGAGTTTGGGTAGCATTTTGAGTAGCAGTCATTGTTTTACATAGGTTTTTCAAGACATTCTTATTCACTAATAATTAAAATAGGGGCTGACACCTCATAAAATTCTTTGAGGACTAATTTTAGATACTCAACCATCTCTTTTGGAGAAGCAATATTAAACCTCCACTCGCATTCTTTCAAGAACAATTCAAAGTGTTGCTTTGGTATTCCATTGAACTTTCTCATGTGTCTTTTCGCTTGGTTCCAAAAGTTTTCAATACCATTAATATGGTTATGCTTTTCTGCAAACAGTTTACTGTGGTTGATTCTGAAATGTTTAAACTCAGATACATCCAAAGCATTATATGAGCGCCAATAATCTGTGTAAACAATGCTGTCAGGCTTTATTTTACAACGAATAATCGGCATTAAGGTGGATGCCTTAGCATCAAGAATAATTTGAGTGTATACTTTACCCCCACGTTTTAAGATGCCAAAAACAGCGACTTTACCAGCAGCGCCTCTACCACGTTTGCCCTTTCGAGAACCACCAAAACAGCTCTCATCCAATTCAACATTACCACTAAATTGTTCACTACGTTGGTGCTGTTTTAAGGCTATTTTCTCACGTAATTTATGAAAGAACCTGATCCCTGAATTGTGATGAATTCCGACCAAACTTGATGCTGTTCTTGCTGTTGAACCAGCAACGAAGTATTTCATCAGTTCTAACTGCTTATTTCTACTTAGTTTACAATGCTTTATGTACACTAGTACATAGTCTATATTATATTGACCATTAAAAGTGTAGCGTAAAAAGGATATAAGAACTCTAGAAAAGAGGAGCTATCCGAATGTCTGCAAAGAAATATATTGTCCGCTTAAGTGCTACTGAACGGGCGAAGCTTGTAAGCTTGGTTAAAACGGGAACTGCCGCTGCATACAAACGCCTTCGAGCGCAAATCCTTCTTAAGGCAGATGTTGGCACTGAAGGTCCTGGATTAAAAGATGCTGATATAGTGACAGCACTTGAAGTTAGTATTCGAACGGTAGGGCGTACACGCCAAAGGCTTGTTGAAGCTGGTCTAGAAAAATCTTTGGAGCGAAAGGCTCGCAAGCGTTCAAGGGATCCACGGCTAGATGGTGAGAAAGAGGCACATTTGATTGCTCTGACTTGTTCGAAAGCCCCCGAAGGTTACCACCGCTGGAGCTTAAGGTTACTTGCTAAAAAGATGGTTGAACTGGGGCATGTGGATTCAGTTTGCCCTGAAACCATTCGTCAGGTTTTAAAAAAACGCCATAAAACCTTGGCAGCGTAAGGAGTGGTGCATTCCAGCGAAAGAAAATGCTGCCTTTGTTTGCAATATGGAACGAACGCTAAAGCTTTATAAAGAGCCTTATGATGAACGTTTTCCTGTTGTTTGTATGGATGAGAGTAGTAAGCAACATCTGCGGGAAACACGCAAGAAGCTTCCCATGGAAGCAGGCAAAGTTGAACGTTATGACACTGAATATGAGCGTAATGGAACCAGTAACCTATTCATATTCTTCGAACCACTGCGTGGCTGGAGACGCATTGATGTAACCGAACAGCGCACGGCAAAAGACTGGGCTCTGCAAATCAGAAAGCTGGTGGATGAAGATTATCCACAAGCGACTAAAATAAGATTAGTCATGGATAACCTGAATACTCATGCAGGCTCCTCTTTGTATAAAGTGTTTGAACCTGAAGAAGCCTTACGAATACTGAATAAACTGGAGTTTATCTACACACCTAAACATGGAAGTTGGCTCAATATGGCCGAAATTGAATTCAGCATACTCTCCCGACAATGTATGAATAACCGCATGAACGATAGGCAGTATTTAACTCAGGAGGTTGCGGCTTGGGTGAAAGATAGAAATGCAATCAAAAGTGAAATGGATTGGCGATTCACGGTTCAGGATGCAAGAATTAAACTGAAACATTTATATCCGACTATATAAGATAGACTATGTACTAGGTTTGAATGCGGTATGAAATGATTTTCTTGACAGGAGTTCTCAAGAAAGTATCTGACCCTAATGGCACTAACTTAAGCCATTCGCATCAAAATTTACTTCTATGATTAAGCNCCTTCATTACCTGTCTTGGTTTGTTTAAAAGCTGGGATTTTTTAGGTCTTCGTTTCACTGCTCGGGGNTCACTTCTTCCAGGTCGATATGGCACTAGGTTTTCCGCAATCGAATCGATAAGCACTTGCAGCAAACGAGCGCGTTCGTCACGACTCATTTTCTCTTGATTAAGATACGGTTCCCATTGTCGCAGAGCCTGCACGCTGCCTTTAAAACTGATTCGATGCAGTGTTACATTTTTTCTTTCGGCAGCTTCTAGCATAAGGCGACGAATACAGTTGTAAGCAATAAAATGCATTAGAATTTCTTTACGAACCATTCCTGGTGTTTTGCAACGCAAAATATCCATTCCCATGGTCGTTTTTATATCCCGGAAAAACAGCTCTACATTCCAGCGTTGAAAATAAACTTCAATAATTTCGCTGGCTGGATATGCTGCAGCATCTAAGAGAGTTGTGATGATGTAAAACGAGGTAGATTTGAATCCAGGTTGCTTAACTGTCACTTTTATTTGCCGCAACGGTAGCGTTTCTGGTAAAGCCTCCCAATCCTTTTGTGAATAACTGGATTGCTTACTTTTAACTGGTTTTTTCCAATGGATCAGTAAGTCATCTTGGTCAAGTTTTTTAACGGCATCCACTTCATTGACAGGCATGCGCCGAGCAAGCGTAATAATCGAATCAACGCCTCTATCCTTAAAGCTAGATTGATCATAATAGCTACAGAACCCTTTATCTCCCAAAAAAATATCATCCGCTTTGAAAGTGTTCCATTGTTCACGCAACATAGGTGGCTCATGGCTCTTCTTGTTGCCTAATTCATAACTGAGAAGCACGCCATTATGTAAATTAAAACAGGCACAAATCGCAGCATTGGGAAATCCACAGCCAGGCTTCTGACTTGAATATTGCGGCCATTCCTCCTGATTTTTATCAGTGTCTGGCATACTCGCTGAAGTTCCATCAGTAACGATAATTCGACGACCATTCAACCGCTTTGGATCGACTGCATTTCGAGCATCTTTAGCGGTATATCTGAGAATAGATTGAAGTTCTTCCTCATTAAGTTTTTGCCGAGCCTTGCAATAAGCGGCCGTTGAAGAAGATGGTTGTTTGTTTAATTTCAAGACAACGAAAGCCTGTAGTTTTCGAACAACTTCTTTGCAACCACCATCAGCATTCAACACCTGCGAAAGAAATGCCCAAAAGGTATTTTCCTTACTGTAAATCCTGCGTCGACTCAATGCTCCAGATGATGTCGGGTGAAGGTACTTGCTCGGAATAAACTTACCCAAGCATTCTCCAAGATGACTGAATGATTTATCTTTTAGCTGCTGAAGTTCTGCTGCCATAATTTGCTGACGAGAACGTCCAGGTCGACCAGATCTAGGGCGTGAAAATGGAAGGTATAAAATGTTGGATTTCATGCTTTATTATCCCATTTTAGGTGCAGAACTGCACCTCTTTTATACATCCTTTTTATGAATAAAAATGGCTTAAGTTAGTGCCATTAGAGTCTGACATTAATACCGCTACCTGTCCCCAGAAGAAGTAAGAAAATTAAAATTAAGGTTAAAGGTTAAGTTCCCGTTTTTATTGGTTAGTATTGAGGTTACAGCCAGAAATATAACCTAAAAAAGGAACTTAACCCTTGAAGCACACTAGCCAGCTCAGTGTACGTAAACAAATACAACATTTTAAACATGCTTTTTTCCAAGTTGGGAATACACCATTCTCCAAAGTTCTTCCCCACTCACTACTCGAAGAGATTCTCCAAAGTGGCAGTGATCGTGATACGGTTTTTACGCCGTTGGTCACTCTAAAAGCATTTCTGTGGCAGGTTNTNAGNCCGACNGGATCATGTAAAAGTGCAGTTNCCCATGTNTTTANAGATCGNATCAGTTTAAATNACCCNNCAAATTCNNTGAATACAGGNCCTTACTGNAAAGCACGNNTNCGACTCCCCTTAACACACCTCAAAANAGCTGTTTNCTGCTCAGGNAAAGCTTTGCATCAACNNGCTTCATCATCATGGCTATGGCATGGNTTCCNTGTGATGATGGTGGATGGAACNACCATGTTGATGCCNGATACAGAAGATAACCAAACCCATTACCCTCAACAATCTGTGCAAAAACAAGGCTTAGGTTTCCCCATCATGCGCATGGTCGGTTTATTGTCATTAGCAACAGGAAGCTGCGTTGATTATGCAATTGGTAAGTATCAGGGAAAAGGCAGCGGAGAGACTTCATTGTTTGCACAACTNATTGATAAGTTGGATGAAAAAGACCTGCTTATTGCTGATCGTTACTATACTACTTTCGCCATCATNGCNCTGATGATAAAACGAGGAACACCTTTGGTTTTCAGGCAAAGGGCAAATATTAAAAGTGATTTTCGCTGTGGTAAGAAGCTGTCCTCAAAAGACCACCTTATTTCCTGTAATAAACCCAAAAGGAAGCCTGTTTGGATGGATCAGGAAACATATGATGAGTTTCCTAATCAGATCACTATTCGTGAGTTTTCTGTGAAAGGCACTGTATACGTCAGCACCTTACTGGATGCTAAAACATACCACAAAAATGAACTTGCCGAACTTNACCAGCAACGTTGGCATGTAGAGCTTGATTTCCGAAGTATCAAAACCCAGATGGGCATGGATATGCTACGCTGCCAAAGTGCTAAAATGGTAGATAAAGAGGTTGCAGTTCACCTTCTGGCTTATAACTTCGTTCGTTCAAACATGGCACATGCTGCCAACATGAACAATGTTAAACCACGTCACGTTAGTTTTATGGCTGCAGTGGATCTCATGAGAAATATGGCAGGCATCACAGCAACTTTAACCACAAAANCATTAGTAAAATGGCTTAAGCCGCTACTCAAGGCAATTGCTTCTACAAAAACAGGAGGTCGAAAAAGAAGAAAACAACCTCGGGTCGTCAAGAGAAGACCTAAAGCTTATCCTTTGATGAGAAAACCAAGGAAAGAATATGCTAACTAACTTGTTTTATTGGATTTATGTGCTCAGGTAGCGGTATTAGAATCAGACTCGATTGATTTAAGGTAAATATAGCAACAGGCTATGGCTGGTGGTCGAAGATCAGGAATAAGGCGATTGGTGCTGTAGTTATGGCCGTCGGGGCATATGTAGCAATTGGGTTGGACCAGCCTCAACTTGGCATATCAATCATGTCTTACGGAGCATATTATGCGGGCTGGTCAAACAGTGCAGAAGTTACGATTGCCAGCGGCAGTTATAGCTCTTCCCCAGGTGGTAGTATATGGATAAATATTTCAACGATTGGTGGAAACTTTGATTATTCGTCTGGCAGAGACCTGAGTTATAATGGCTATCCAGGTGGATCAGGTTCAAATTTCTACGGCAGGGTAGGCTTGGGTGGGGCACCAAGGGTAGATATTGGCGGAAATTCAAATGTTCGCTATGCTGGTTTTAATTCCAATCGGACTCTTGCATCGGGATTTGCTGAGCCAACCCTTAGTCCGATTGATGTGGTTGGAGGTGCTGCCACCTTGGCAAAGCTGGGTTTTGCTGCTGGTACGGTGGCCGTACGTAATGTTGATAGAATTGATTTAGGGTCTCTACTAAATGCAAGTAAGTTTGATAAGAGATTACGAGGTCATGGTGGAGCTTTACAGTATCTAAATAAAGGAAGTGCAAGAGAGGAATTCATTAAATTAAAGAAGGGTTTAAATGTGTCAGAGGTAGATGTGACTTCAACACCTGTAGGGGAGTTCTTTGTGAAAGGAGGACAGAAATATACATTGCGTAGTAAAAGCAAGCCATCAATAGATGTGTCAGGCTTAAAAGAACCAGTGGTTATTCGATTTGGAGAATGGTAATAAGTGAAAGCTAAGAAGTGGGACACAATAATTTCTAACTGTGAGGGGCTTTACTTTGAAAGACTAACAGAGAGAGGTAAGGGTGTTTTTGAGGTGGTGGATCACCTTGGAAATAATTTTGAGGTAATACTTGATGACCTTGGGCCATATATGATTCTTGAGGAGAAATGGTTGAATCATGGTGTGAGTGTTGATGAAATAGGCTGGACTTATGTTGTGGAGGGAGGTGGGTTTCCTAAGCTATTTGCTGACTGGGTATTGGAAGAAGCGCCATATGTTCATTATGTCGTGATAACATATGATATGTGCCTAGAAATCCTAGCTTCAAGACCTCCGATAATAAAACCAATGAACTTAGGGTAGAAAAATCAAATCAATGATGTCAGACTCTAATACCGCTACCTGACAGATAAATCCGACAAAATAAGCTAGTTAGCATACTCTCCCCTCGGTTTACTCATTAAAGGATAAGCTTTGGGTCTTCGCTTAACGACCCG
>JAESQB010000184.1 GCA_016765375.1 Flavobacteriaceae bacterium
CGCTCATAAAAGAGCGGCGTTTTTTTAATATGTTTTTTGCAATTATAAAATCAGCATGGCATCGCCATACGAGTAAAATTTGTATTTTTCTTTTATGGCTTCAGCATAGGCTTCTTTAATAAATTCATGACCTGCAAAGGCAGAAACCANCATTAAAAGCGTAGACNTTGGCATGTGAAAGTTAGTGATAAGTGTATTTGCAATACTAAAATCATAAGGAGGGAAAATAAACTTATTTGTCCATCCCGAATAAGGGTTAAGTGTTCTATTTGAAGATACCGAACTTTCTAAAGCCCTCATAACTGTAGTACCTACAGCACAAACACGTTTCTTATTTTTCACTCCAGTATTAATTGTAGATACGGCTTCCTCTTTTATAATAATCTCTTCAGAATCCATTTTATGTTTTGAAAGATCTTCAACCTCAACAGGGCTAAAAGTCCCTAGACCCACATGTAAAGTAAGCTCGGCAACGTTTACACCAATAATCTCAAGGCGCTTTAACAAGTGTTTTGAAAAATGAAGCCCTGCAGTTGGNGCTGCTACAGCACCTTCGTTTTTAGCATAAATGGTTTGATAGCGCTCAAAGTCTTCTGGCTCTAATTCTCTTTTAATATATTTTGGAAGCGGCGTTTGTCCCAATTCATTAAGTTTTTCTCTAAATTCATCATAAGAACCATCATATAAAAACCGGAGTGTTCTTCCTCTAGAGGTNGTATTATCTATCACTTCGGCAACTAAACTTTCGTCTTCACCAAAATAGAGTTTGTTTCCTATTCTAATTTTTCTTGCAGGATCAACAAGAACATCCCAAAGACGTGTTTCTGTATTGAGTTCTCTGAGNAAAAATACTTCGATTCTTGCGCCTGTTTTTTCTTTATTTCCAAACAATCTGGCAGGAAACACTTTAGTATTATTTAATACCAACACATCGTCTTCGGTAAAATAATCAACAAGGTCTTTAAACATTTTATGTTCTATNGTTTTCTTNTCACGATTTAAGACCATTAATCGTGATTCATCTCTAATAGACGCAGGATATTCAGCTAATAAACCTTCTGGTAAATTATAGTTGAAATGAGAAAGTTNCATCTTCATAGGAAGTGGTGTTTTTTTTTACGAACCGCAAATATACAATCTCAAAGGGGGCCTTGTCAAGTAAATGCCCAAATATTTTAAATGCTTTCTACAAAAAANCCTATTTTTTTNAGATCATTCCAGAAATCGGGNTACGATTTAGAGACCACATCGGCGTTTTCAATGTGTATGGGTACCCTAAGTGCTAAAGGGGCAAAGGCCATAGCCATACGGTGATCTTTATAGGTTGCTATGCTTATATTTTTGTTTATGACCTCTAAAGCATTTAATTTAAGGTCGTCTTGTGAAACTCTAATTTTCGCACCTAATTTAGAAAGTTCAATTTTTAAAGCTTCTAATCGGTCTGTTTCTTTAATTTTAAGGGTATGCAAACCCGTAAGGTGGCAGTCAATTCCTAATCCTAAACACGTTATAGCTATGGTCTGGGCTATATCTGGCGCATTGTTTAAATGACAAGTGAATGATCTTAACTTAGGATTTTTATGTTTTGTAAGGCAAATGGCGTTTTTAAAATACTCGGTTTCTACGCCAAAGCTTTTATAGAGTTCTGCCAAGACACTATCACCTTGCTTGCTGTTTTTCTTAAAGTTTGAGAGGGTGATTTTTGTGCCCAGCTCACAGAGGGCAACAATACTGTAAAAATAAGATGCCGAACTCCAGTCAGATTCGACTTCAAGGATTTGATCATCAACTTGACTTTGGGGTTTTATTTCTATAGCATTGTCATTAAAAAGAGTACTTATACCCAAATCGTTGAGTAAATCTAAACTCATTTTTATATAAGGCAAAGAGGTTATTTTTCCTATAAGATCAATATTTAAACCTGCCTCAAGTTTTGGAGCATTTAAAATTAGGGATGAAATATATTGACTGCTTATATTGGCCGGTAAGCTGAGGTGTTTTTTATGTATTTTTTTTCCTAATATTTTTAAAGGCGGATAACCATCCTGTTCTAAATAGGAAATTTCAGCACCTAAACCGTTCAAAGCCTCAACCAATATTTTTATGGGCCGCTCTTTCATACGTTCAGATCCTGTTAAAACAATTTCTGAGCCTTCATTAAAGGCAAAAAAACTAGTGAGAAAACGCATGGCTGTTCCTGCATGATGCACATCAACCTCGCCTTTAAAAACTTTTAAGCCTTTCTGCATTACCTGGGCATCGTCTGAATTGGATAGGTTTTTTATCTTAATATTAGGGTATAGGGCTTGTAAAATCAACAATCGGTTAGTCTCACTCTTTGAACCCGTAATTTTTATTTGAGCGTTTATTAATTGGGTTGTTGTGGAAATACGAAGGTTCATGAAGAGAGTATTGAGTATTGAGTATTGAGTATTTGAAGAAACCGATTTAAATTTACAGCATCTAACCTTTCAACTTTTTGTTATTATGATGGCGGTCGTGGTCTCTTTTTGTTTTTAAGGCCAGTTTTTTATCGAAAGCTTCTTGAAGGTTAACTCCGGTTTGGTTGGCCAAGCAAAGTACTACAAAAACCACATCGGCCAATTCTTCGCCTAAATCTTTGTTCTTATCACTTTCTTTTTCGCTTTGCTCTCCATAACGACGCGCTATTATACGAGCCACCTCTCCCACTTCTTCGGTGAGTTGTGCCATATTGGTAAGTTCGTTAAAATAACGCACTCCATGGGCTTTTATCCAGTTGTCGACTGTTTTTTGCGAGAATTCCAGATTCATAAATTTAAGGTTTAAAAAACTTTAAAACAAAGTAAAACAAAATGCTGGAGCTATTAAAAGGCAGCGTCAACTATTTTAAAAAAAACTATTAGGATTGAACTCGTCTTGAGCTTATATTATGGGCTACAAATATTCCATTTTGCCCCCTAATTTTAACTTTTTATTGTACTCCCGCACGTGCGACTATGCTACTCAAAAAAGTCTTCATTAGGAATCAAAAGCCCGTATTTTCGCCTTCATAAAAAAAACTCAAGATGAGTTCATTTTATATTTTAGTGAGTACAATTTTTTCGCTTTCCTTTTCAACAAGCTGTTTAAAATATTCTTTTAATGCTTTATAATATATAGAAGAGACAACGGGTTGATTAATTTCGGTTTTAATGATTATTTGAACCGAAGCCCCATTAACCACAATATTAAATCTAAATACCCCTATATTTTCAGGCAACTTCATGGTTTTAGACTCTGGAAAAGTATCTACTTTATATCCCGCAGGTAAATTAACAGTAACCCTAAACGAGGTAGAAGAAGGATAACTAAAATCTATTGGGAATTCGCGTGTTTCTAACTTAAAAGGATTTTCTAGTGTTGTTAAAAAAAATAATGGGCTAAAATATATATCTTCTCCAATGACTTCAGTCTGACTCTCATTAAAAAATTTATACGATTCAATAACAGGTTTATACAAACTAGATGCATTGGTCACTTTAAAGTCGGTTACTTCCATCCCCCCATATTTATTTGCCAGTTTTTCTACAAAATCGGCTTCATCACTATAAATATAATTATCTCTATATAGTAATGCATTATGATTTGTTTTTATGCTTCTAAAACGNCCTTCTATATCGCCATNCTCTAATAAATTCACGAGCATTGAGATGGTGTTCTTAGATTTTTGNCTAGGNTAAAGGCTTATTGTTGAAGAACTGCCGTTCTTTTTAATTATTCGCCCTTTCCAATTTAAAGTTCTAANTNGCAATANATTAGGAGCNTACCAAATTCACTTGTGGCGTCAAGTAATAA
>JAESQB010000185.1 GCA_016765375.1 Flavobacteriaceae bacterium
ATCTATAAAATGAAAAAAAAAGTACTAACTCTTATGGCTTTAATGGTATTGATTTCCTGTAAAAACAAGGAAGCCGACACTACATCTACAACCATTGAAGAAACCGTTAAAAAAGAATACCCTGCATTACTAAGCTCTATATTTGAAGCACATGGCGGGATAGATGCTTGGAATAGCATGCAACACCTTTCTTATGAAATAGTTAAGCCTGAAAAGAACGAAATTCATAATGTAGCCCTTAAATCAAGACAGGCAACCATAGATTATGGTAGTTTTAAAATTGGTTTTGACGGACAAAAGCCATGGATATCTGATAGCACTAAAATGCCCGTGGCACGTGTAAAATATCAATACGACTTGATGTTTTTCTTTTATGCACTGCCTTTTCTTTTTGGGGACGATGGTATTGTATACAGCGAGGTAGCGCCTTTAGAATTTGACGGCATTAGTTATCCTGGATTAATGATTTCATATAATACCGGGGTAGGAGCATCACCTAACGACCAGTATATTATTTATCAAGACCCCAATACTAAGGAAATGGCTTGGTTGGCTTATACAGCAACTTTTGAAGGAACCGAAAAATCTACAGACTTCCATTATATTAAATATTCTGAATGGGGCGTGACCAATGGCTTAAAACTACCAACAACCTTGTCTTGGTTTAAGGTGGTCGATGGCTTGCCTACTGAAAAGCAAATGGACAGAAGCTTTATAAATACCGGACTTTTAGATACGGCTAAAGATGCCAGCATGTTTAATAAACCTGAGGGCGGAGTTTATAGTGAGTAGTTAAATTGAATATCGAACAAGGAACACCGATTTTTGATTTGAGAAGTAAAAATAAATTTCAAAACGATATAATTGANAAAACCCCGAATCAAATTATGATTCGGGGTTTTATTATTTGTAATACTATNTCTATTTNTANAGACCNGAGCNCTTCNGTNTTANTTCCCATTGTATTTACCCATATAGCGTTTCCACAATTTGGTATGGTGGGTTTCTAAACTCAATTCACGCCCATTAATAAANGCATGNGTCAATNGGTTGGTGCGCATGTCTAAGGCGTCTCCTTCACTAATAAAGAGGGTNGCATCTTTTCCAGNTTCCAAAGTTCCTAATCGGTTATCGATCCCTAATATTTTTGCCGTATTGGAGGTGATNAANTTAAGAGCTTCTTCCTTATCTAAACCATAGCCTGCAACAGTACCTGCCTGAAAAGGCAAATTACGGGTATTGGCACGTTCCATGCCACCACTGTTTTCAAGGCCAACCAATACGCCGGCGTCAACCAAGAGTTTTGCCAATTTATAGGGCAGGTCATAATCGTCATCCTGGCTATTGGGTGTTTTGTGCACGCGTTGTAATAAAACAGACACATTATTAGCTTTTAGAAAATCAGCTACTTTATACGACTCGTATCCTCCTACAATAATGGTATGTGAAATACCATTGTTTTTACTGAAGTTTACAGCATCGGTAATGCCTTTTTCATCATTTACATGAATATAAAGGCGTTGAGAACCNTTNTATAGGCCTTTCATGGCTTCAAAAGGAAGATGGGTTTTACTGCTGTTGCTNTTTAAATGTGCCTTGCTTTGAGNGANGTATGTTGCNAAAGTAGCAACTTCTTCAGCATATTTTTTGTTGGGCTTTAATGCGGGGTCTTCGCCTAGCCACCAGCGTCCTCTTTTAAAAGAATTTGGCCAATTAATATGAATACCGTCATCAACTTTTAGAGCAGCATCTTCCCAATTCCAGGCATCGAGNTGTACTATAGATGAGGTTCCGGAAATTANCCCNCCGCGTGGTGTGATCTGTCCTACTAAAATACCATTNGGTCTAACGCTTTCTACAATACGCGATTCGGCATTATAGGCNATCAGNCTTCTTATATGAGGATTCATGGCACCTATTTCATCTTGNTCAACTGTAGCACGAACCGCAGAAATTTCTACAAGTCCTAAAGTTGAATTTGGNGCTATAAAACCAGGGTATACATGNTTGCCCTGTGCCTGNATGATCTGCCCTTTTGGGCTGGCACTTGAAGCGTCACCTATAGCGGTTATTTTTCCNTTTTCTAAAATAATGATGCTGTTNTCAATAATTTGGCCATTGCCAATATGAGCCGTTGCTCCAACTATAGAGATGGCTTGNCTTTGCTTTGAAGCCGGAGTTTGTTGTGCGAAAGCTATAGAGCAACACAAAAAAAGCAGGGTATATATATGTTTAAAATATTTCATAATGTTTTTGTTTTAAGATTATTCGGTATCACAATGAAATTGTGTNTTCTCTTNCTTTTTTATNGGTTGTGTTTTNAAACCCTTGTTCTTAGCCTGCATCAGCATATTAATAATNNTNCTGCGCTCTTTNTTTATTTCGGNTCGCATTTGCTTGTCTCTATTGAGATCAAAATAGGTAACGCCTTCGATTATGGTTTTTTCTGCTTTNGTATATACCGATANGGGATGNCCNTTCCACAATACCACATCGGCATCTTTACCTACCTTTATACTGCCNACTTTCTTATCTAAATGAAGGAGTTTGGCAGGGTTTANGGTCACAAACTTCCATGCATCTTCTTCGCTTACACCACCGTATTTCATGCTTTTTGCAGCCTCTTGGTTTAAACGTCTTGACATTTCGCTATCATCACTATTAATAGCGGTAACGATGCCTTGGCTGTTTAAAATGGCCGCGTTATACGGTATGGCATCTTTCACTTCGTATTTATATGCCCACCAATCTGAAAAGGTTGAAGCACCAACCCCATGGGCTTTCATTTGGTCTGCAACTTTATAACCTTCTAGAATATGGGTAAAGGTGTTGATTCTGAAATTAAACTTTTCGGCCACTTTCATAAGCATGTTTATTTCACTTTGTACATAGGAGTGGGAGCTTATAAAACGTTCTTTATTAAGAATTTCTGCCAACACGTCCATCTCTATATCTTTTCGAAAAAGTTTACCGCTTTTCTTTTTGGCATCGTATTCTTTAGCTCTTGTGAAATAGTCGGTATACAATTGTTCTACACCCATTCTGGTTTGTGGGAAACGGCTAAAGCTCGTCCAGTTAGACTGTTTTACGTTTTCACCTAGGGCAAATTTTATAAACTTAGGCGCGTTTTTAAACAGCATATTATTAGCAGACTCTCCCCATTTTAATTTGATGATGGCTGAACGCCCACCAATAGGATTTGCCGAACCGTGTAAAATTTGAACCGAGGTGACACCACCTGCAAGGTTTCTGTATATATTAATGTCTTCGGGATTTATCACATCTTCAATGC
>JAESQB010000186.1 GCA_016765375.1 Flavobacteriaceae bacterium
AACAGAAAATAAACCGGCCATTTTTTGAAGTTTTATGGCTTCGGGAAATTTCGAAAATTCTTTTCCAATTACAACGGGAATACCAAAGGTGGCAGCTTCTAATATATTGTGTAAACCCGTGCCGCCCATGGCACCACCTATATAGGCAATATCGGCATAATAATAGGTTTTTGAAAGCAAGCCAATGGTGTCCATTATAAAAACCTTATAAGCGCTTAGATTCTTGCCCTCTTTTTCAGAGAATAATACACTAGGGCTATTTATTATTTCCTGTAATTTTTTAATTTTTTGAGGTTTTAGCTCATGAGGTGCTATCAGAAATTTTATGTTTTCTGAACTTTGGTTAATATAGTGAGCGAGTATATGGTCATCTTCAGGCCAAGTACTCCCACAAACAATACACAATTGATCGTTTTTAAAATCTTCTATAAAATCAAGAGTATTGTCCTGTTCTATTTGTGCTGAAACACGGTCAAAGCGCGTATCGCCACTTTCGGTAACATTATTAATGCCTATAGATTCTAAAAGTTCTTTTGAGGATTTATTCTGAACAAATATCCAATTAAAACTCTGCAAAGCATTTCGCCTCCATTTTCCGTAGGTTTTAAAGAAAATTTGTTTCTTTTTAAAAAGTCCTGAAACGAGAATAGTATGAATGTTATGCTGTTTAAGTTCTAATAAATAATTAGGCCAAAAGTCGTATTTTATAAAGAACACCAATTCGGGGTGGGTGAGTGCTATAAATTTTTTAGCATTGCCAATAGTGTCTAAGGGAAGATAGGTGACCACGTGGGCAAGCGACTTATTTTTTTTAACTTCATAACCCGAAGGGGAAAAAAAGGTTAGNAGGATTTTNTGNTCCGGAAATTGAGTTTTTACCATTTCCATAATAGGAACCCCTTGTTCGTACTCCCCCAGAGATGCGCAATGAAACCAAATAACTTTATCGNTTTTGGAAATAGATTCTTTTAACGTTTTAAACACCNCTTTTCTGCCTTTAATAAATAAAGAGAGTTTTGGATTAAAAAACGCAGCTACCCATAGAGGGAAATAACTTATATGGGTTAAAAAATTATATAGGTTTCTCATTTAAAAAAATATCCATGCTAAAATACAATCTTTGTTTAAATACATGGCAGTCCTCTTGTAATTTCGTAATATTGTTTGTCGAATTAAATAGTCGGGATTTAATAAATTTTCGACTTAAAATTGAATATCAATTCCGATAACTATCAGAAATACATAAGCTCTAAAACAATACAAATTACAGATGAAGAAGATACAAATGGTTGACCTTAAGGGGCAATATCAAGGCATAAANNANCAAGTNAAACAATCGCTTGAAGGCGTTTTAGAATCTACNGCCTTTATTAACGGACCTGAGGTACATCAATTTCAAGCNGAATTAGAAACTTATCTCAATGTAAAACATGTGATTCCCTGTGCCAATGGCACCGATGCTTTGCAAATTGCCATGATGGGCTTAGGATTAAAACCCGGTGATGAGGTTATTACTGCCGATTTTACTTTTGCCGCTACCGTTGAGGTTATCGCATTGCTTAATTTAACACCTGTATTGGTTGATGTTGAAACAGACACTTTTAATATAGATCCTCAAGCCATAAAAAATGCCATTACGCCTAAAACAAAAGCGATAGTGCCCGTGCATTTATTTGGGCAATGTGCTAATATGGATGCTATTATGGCTATTGCAAAAGAACATGATCTTTTTGTGATTGAAGATAATGCTCAGGCAATAGGCGCAGATTACCGCTTTGCCGATGGCAGAAAACAGAAAGCCGGAACTATAGGTCATGTGGCTTCTACTTCTTTTTTTCCTTCTAAAAATCTAGGCTGTTATGGCGATGGTGGTGCTATTTTTACTAATGATGATGATCTGGCACACACCTTAAGAGGTATTGTAAATCACGGTATGTACAAGCGTTACCACCATGATGTTGTAGGCGTAAATTCGCGATTAGATTCAATGCAAGCAGCGGTTTTAAGGGCCAAGCTTCCCAAGTTAGATGCCTATAATAAAGCGCGTCAATTGGCGGCTAAAAGCTATGATGAGGCTTTTGCAAGCCATGAGCATATTACCACACCCTTTAGAAATGGGAATGATCATGTATTCCATCAATACACCTTAAAAATTGCCAATGGAAAGCGAGATGCTTTGGCAGCTCATTTAAACGAAAATGACATTCCTTGTGGGGTGTATTATCCCATTCCCTTACACAGTCAAAAAGCGTATCTTGATGCCCGTTATAAGGAAGAGGATTTTAGCGTGACCAATCAATTGATAGATGAGGTAATATCTTTGCCCATGCATACCGAATTGGATGCCGAACAAATAGCCTTTATTACTAAAACCGTGATTGATTTTGTTGGATAATAAAAAATGATCTTCTTGCTCTAGCGCTCGTTTGAGCGAAGCGGAAACGAGTGTTTAGACTTAGGAAGCGTTTACAACGCATAAAAAAATTAAAATTAATAAATGTACCTCTGGGAANTTTCCCGAAAAAAGTCGGGACAACTTGTGTAAAACTTAGTGTCCTTTCCCGCATGGGCGGGACAAGTTGTGGTTAAAAGAGATAAAAATAAACTATAAAAAAGGTAGTTTATTAAAGACGATAATTTTAAAATTATATGAAAATACTAGTAACTGGTGGATTAGGATTTATAGGTTCACATACCGTAGTCGCCCTCCAAGAAGCAGGTTTTGAGGTGGCTATCNTNGATAATCTTTCAAATTCATCAATGAGTGTTTTGGATGGTATTATTAAAATCACCGGNATTAAACCCAGCTTTACCAAGTTGGATTTACGCGATAAAAATGCGGTTAATGCCTATTTTAATACCAATAACGACATACAAGGCATCATTCATTTTGCGGCCTCAAAAGCGGTAGGAGAAAGTGTAGAGAATCCGCTGTTATATTATGAGAATAATCTCAATACCCTTGTGTATTTACTACAAGAATGCCAGAGNANAAATATTTTAAATTTTATTTTTAGNTCTTCTTGTACCGTATATGGTGANCCNGATAGTTTGCCTATTACAGAAAANGCCCCTGTTAAAGNGGCCACNTCNCCTTATGGAAATACCAAGCAAATAAGTGANGAGATNATNAGNGATGTNTGTAGGGTTTCAGAATTAAANACNATNGCCNTGCGNTATTTTAANCCTATTGGGGCNCATGTTTCTTTAGAAATAGGNGANCTGCCTATNGGTGTCCCACAAAATTTAGTNCCTTTTATCACTCAAACTGCTATAGGAAAACGCGAAGAGTTATCTGTTTTCGGGAATGATTACCCCACTGTAGATGGCAGTTGTGTAAGAGACTATATTCATGTGGTCGATTTGGCCAATGCCCATGTAATCGCCCTACAACGTTTGTTAAATAATAAAAATGAGTCCAATTACGAACTGTTTAATTTAGGCACTGGTGCAGGTACTTCGGTATTGGAAGTCATTCAGGCTTTTGAACGTACAACGGGAAAAGCCCTTAATTATAAAATCACCTCCAGGAGACCCGGCGATGTGGTAGCTGTTTATGCCGATACCACAAAGGCCAATACCGTTTTAGGTTGGAAGGCCCAGCATTCTATTGAGGAGGCTTTACAATCGGCTTGGTTGTGGGAACAAAAAATTAGTAAAATCAATTAAACCATATCATATGAAATTTTTAAGTACAATTATTATCTTTCTTCTAGGGTTTACCCTTATGGCTCAAGACACCTATTTGCACTGTGGTAAACTCATAGATGCTAAAAACGGAAAGGTGTTAAGCAATAAAACAATAATCGTTTCTGGGAATAAAATTAAAAGCGTTCAAAACGGCTTTGTAATGCCTTCAAATAGTAATGATGAAGTCATTGATTTAAAATCGAAAACGGTAATGCCGGGTTTGATTGATTTGCATGTGCATATTGAAGGTGAAAGTAATCGCAATAAATATTTAGAGCCATTTACCTTAAACGAAGCCGATGTGGCTTATAATGCTCAGGTATTTGCCAGAAAATCACTTATGGCAGGTTTTACTGCGGTACGAGATTTAGGTGGAAGTGGTGTTAATGTGTCTTTACGAAATGCTATAGCTAAAGGCAAACTAAAAGGGCCACGAATTTTTACAGCCGAAAAAACATTAGGTACTACAGGAGGTCATGGCGATCCTACCAATGGTAGAAACTAGGAATTAATGGGTGATCCCGGTCCTAAAGAAGGGGTGGTGAACAGTGTTGACGATGCTAAAAAAGCGGTGCGACAACGTTATAAAAATGGTGCCGATTGGATAAAGATAACGGCAACTGGAGGCGTGTTGAGTGTGGCTAAGAATAGTAAGAACCCTCAATTTACCGAAGAAGAAATTGTAGCGGTTGTCAATACTGCCAAAGACTATGGGATGAAGGTTGCAGCCCATGCTCATGGCGATGAAGGCATGCAACGCGCTGTGAGAGCAGGTGTAAAAACTATAGAACACGGTACTTTAATGAGTATCGCCACTATGGATTTAATGAAAAAACACGATACCTATTTAGTGCCAACCTTATCGGCTGGAAAATACGTTACGGAAAAAGCAAAAATAAAAGGTTATTTCCCTGAAATTATTGTTCCCAAAGCTTTAGAAATAGGCCCTAAAATTAAAAACACTTTTAGTAAAGCTTATAAAAGAGGGGTGAAAATTGCCTTTGGTACCGATGCTGCTGTTTTTCCTCATGGTGATAATGCAAAAGAATTTGGCTATATGGTAGAAGCAGGGATGCCAGCTATGGAAGCCTTACAATCGGCCATGGTAACCAATGCATTGCTTTTGGATATGGAAACCCAATTGG
>JAESQB010000187.1 GCA_016765375.1 Flavobacteriaceae bacterium
GTTTTTTAATTCCTGCACTTTTTCTACAGAATCTAAGGCGCCTCTAAATTCATTACGTCTATGCACGAGGGTTACCTGTGATGCCACATTGGCTAAGTAAATACTCCAATCAAGTGCAGAGTCACCTCCTCCGGCAATGACCACCTTTTTATTTCTATACAGTTCTGGTTCACGTATCATATAAGATACGCCCTTGTTCTCATAGGCATCTATACCATGAATAGGAGGTTTTCGAGGTTCAAAAGAGCCTAGGCCTCCTGCAATAGCTATAATAGGGGCATGGTGCTTTGTGCCTTTATTTGTAGTGACGATAAAGGTATTGTCTTCAAGTTTTTCGATGGTNTGAGCCCTTTCACCTAANGTAAAACCAGGTTTAAAGGGTTTTATTTGANNCATGAGNTTNTNTACTAAATCGCCTGCAAGGATTTCGGGAAAACCCGGGANATCATAAATGGGTTTTTTAGGATAAATTTCGGCGCATTGCCCACCGGCAATAGGAAGGGCGTCTATAAGATGGCATTTAAGCTTTAACAAACCGGCTTCAAAAACAGTAAAAAGCCCTGTAGGGCCGGCTCCAATAATAAGTATATCTGTAGAAATCATTTCAATAATCGCGTTAAAGACTCAGGTAAAAATACGGTTTTAAANGGAGAGANTTNTTTGTCCCGTAGTCGTTTTACTCAACATTAATGACTTTTTCAATTTGAGGTGCGTATTTTTTTATAGTCANCTCAACGCCTGTTTTTAAGGTCATTTGATTTACAGTACAGGAGGTGCAAGCGCCTTCCAGCCGTACTTTTACCAAATTATCTTCGATAGACACCAATGAAATATCGCCTCTGTCGCTCAGTAAAAAGGGGCGAATTTCTGCCAAGGCTTTTTCTACATTATCTCTTAGTTCTTGTGCATTCATAATCTGTTTATTTATTTACGGCAGCGCAACCTGCCATAGTTGTTATTTTTATGGCTTCGGTAGGCGGTAAATCATTATTGCGTTTTACCGTTTCTCTAACCACATTTTTTGTCAATTCTTCAAAAGCAAGTTCTAGAGGGCTTGCAGTTTGTAGTGCCGCTGGTCTTCCAATATCACCTGANTCCCGAAGNCTCTGTACTAAAGGAATTTCTCCTAAGAGCGGTAAATTTAAATCTTCGGCCAAGTTTTTTGTACCCTCTTTTCCAAAGATATAGTATTTATTATCAGGTAATTCGGCTGGAGTAAAATAAGACATATTTTCCACAAAGCCTAATACCGGCACATTGATGTTTTCNTGTTGAAACATGGCNACGCCNTTTCTTGCGTCGGCCAAGGCAATGTTTTGCGGGGTGCTTACCACAAGAGCGCCTGTAATGGGTAAAGACTGCATGATTGACAGGTGTATGTCGCCTGTTCCCGGAGGCAAGTCTAATAAAAGAAAATCCAGTTCGCCCCAGTGGGCATCAAATATCATTTGGTTAAGTGCCTTTGCAGCCATAGGGCCTCTCCAAATAACNGCCTGATNGGGTTNGGTGAAAAANCCTATAGATAATATTTTGACACCGTAATTTTCAACGGGTTTCATTTTTGATTTTCCGGCAACGGTTACTGAAAGAGGTCGGTGATCGGCCACATCAAACATAATAGGGATAGAGGGGCCATAAATATCGGCATCTAATAGTCCTACTTTAAAGCCCATTTTGGCTAGGGTNACTGCTATATTTGCGGTTATGGTTGATTTTCCAACACCACCTTTACCCGAAGCAATGGCGACAATGTTTTTAATGCCGGGGATAGCCTTGCCTTTAATTTCTACTTTTTTAGGNGCGTCTACCTTTATGTTTACCGTTACTTTAGCATCTTTATAGCGTTCGGTTATGGTTTTTATGATATCGCTTTCGGCTCTTTTTTTAATGTGTAGGGCGGGGGTTGTTAGTACTAAATCTATAATGACCTCATCGGCAAAGCACATTACATTTTTAAGGGCGCCACTCTCCGATATGCTTTTTCCTTCTCCTGCAATAGTTATGGCTTTAAGAAGGTTAATAATTTCTTTTTTCTCAATCTTCATTGTATTTCAGTATCTTTAATTAGATTAAATCTAAAATGCAAAGATACAGCGAATTGTTTAGATTTTTACAATGATATTGAAAAGCTGAATGATAAATATTCCCCTTTAAAAATATGAGCCTTTAGGGATTAAATCACAACATTTTTATGGGATCCCAAAANACANTTTGGAAGTTTTGAACCTGNTTGTTTTCAATTTCAANACCTTCACTTTCTAAGAGTTGTTGCATTAAATTTGTGCCGTCAAAAAAATGTTTTCCCGTTAATAGGCCTTTACTATTTACCACTCTGTGAGCTGGGATGTCGGGATCTTTACCTGAACCATTCATTGCCCAACCTACCATTCGGGCACTTTTGGCTGTGCCTAAATAACGCGCAATNGCNCCATANGAGGTAACCCNNCCAGNAGGAATACATTTGGCAATTTCATAAACGCGTTCAAAAAATTTTTTCTCTACGTCCATGGGTAATAAATACGAATCAGGGTTATAAGGACTAATACCAGCATGAGTCCTGCCATAAAATAATTGGATTTTTTAGCAAAATTTTCCTTTTTGTTTTCGATCTTCATAAAGGAAATAACGTATAAATATAGTGTAAGCATGGATCCGGATGCAGCAGCCAATGAGAAAAACAAGAGGCTAAAGCCGTCGTAGTGAATATCGCCTTTAGCATTAAAAGCGGTACTTATGGCACAAAAATAAGGTATGGGTAATACGTTTAAGGCTGAAATCATTATGCCTTTTAAAAAACTTTTTTTATGATTGTTTTTATCATCAATATTTATTTGGGTTTTTCGCTTAGCTATAATAAAGAAATACACAGCCATTAAAAAGAAAATGACAAGCCCAGTACGCATTAAAATACTGTATACATAAGNATTGTTAAAAATATATTTAGCTAATAATATGGCAATTAATGCCTGAAAAAAAACAATGACCGAAGCACCAATAGCAACCAGAATTCCATTTTTTTTCCCGGTTTGTAGACAGGTTTTTGCGACACTCATGTTTACCATGCCTGGCGGTATAACTCCTAAAAGCGCCGCTAAAAAAGTAATAGNAAATAACTGTGTGGTTTCCAAGAAGANGCTATTTTAAAGTAAATTTAATATAAGTTATCGGTTTTCCCTGCTCAAGATACTGTTTTTCGTAAAAAGTCTGTATTTCAACAACTTCTTTAGGAGAATATTCGTTTTTATAGACATCGTGATTGGCGTGTAAAATGGTATGCCCTTGGCCATGAAGCAAACCCAAAGTATAGCCATGCATAAATTCGCTATCGGTTTTTAAGTTAATTATNCCATCNGGNTTTAGGATGTTTTTATACATCTGTAAAAAAACCATATTGGTTAGCCGGTGTTTGGTACGTTTGTATTTTATTTGAGGGTCGGGAAAGGTAATCCAAATTTCATCTACCTCGTTTTTGGCAAAGACCGATTCCAACAATTCGATTTGTGTACGTAAAAAGCACACATTATTTAATTTTTCCTCTTCTACAATNTTAGCACCTTGCCAAAATCGAGCACCCTTAATGTCAATGCCTATAAAATTTTTTTCAGGATAAGCCTTGCTTAATTTAACACTGTACTCGCCTTTTCCACATCCCAATTCTAAAACTATAGGATTTTCGTTTTTAAAATACTGAGCATTCCATTGGCCNTTATANGGNAANCTTCCCGTGAGCAACTGCTCACGTGTTGGTTGTATAACATGGCGAAAGCTAAGGTTTTCGTTAAAGCGTTTTAGTTTGTTTTTTGACCCCACTTATTTTTTTTTTGCAAAATTACTAAATGAACTCATTTAAACTTATATAATTTCCTGCAAAAACATCATTTTAATCNCATATTTTGTCTTTTTATTGTTCCATAGCACTTCTAGGTAACTCAAAAAAGCCTTCATCTGGTGTTAAAAGCATGAATTTTCGGTTAAAAAATAAAAGTCTAAATGAATTCGACTATTAGACCCTTTAAAGCTTATAAGGTTACATGATTTATTTAAAAACTTGAATAGGGTAATAAAATAATGCAGTCATGCTGTTTACCAGCCTGCCTGCTTGCCGCAGGCAGGCGTCTGGCAGGCAGGATTTAAATTATAGTGCTTATTTTTTCTTGATAAAAAAAACGATTATTAACTCTCACATCTATCAGGATAAAACAGAATGATTTTATTTAACAATAACATTTATAGGTAATTATAATTGTTTAATTATATTCGCATTTAATAAAAATCGATTTTTATGAAAAAAATACTGCTTATTATTGTTATTTTTTCTTGCTTTTTTGTCAAAGCACAAAATGAAAAAATTGGTGATTCTTCGGTTACTGTTCATGCTGTTTTAAATGGAAAAACTAGAGCGATACCAAAAAAAATCACATTGTATTGGGATGTTTCTCTCAGCATGCAAAATCGCAATATCGAAGGAGAATTAAGCCTGTTGTCAAATTATCTTAAAAGCTTAAATTATCCTGAAGTTGAAGTGGTTGAATTTAGTAGTGGGCACTATAAAGCAAAGGTTTTTGAAGCTTCAAAAAGCAAAACTAAAAATCTTTTAAAATATTTAAAACAAGTAGATTATAATGGTGCTACAGACTATTCTAAAATACTAAAAACAAATATTTTTAATGCCGAAGTGGTGTTGTTGTTTACAAACGGCAATGCGGTAATGTCATCTCTTGAATCTAAAATAAATATTTCGATATATTGTGTGAATAGTTTGGAGAATGCTAGGCATAAAAAATTACAGGAAATCGCCAATTTTTCTGGAGGGTATTATATAAATTTAGAAAAGAAAAGCATTGATGAAGCTTTAACTTTTATGCTTTCTGAAAAAGAAGATTTGGACGTTTATGAAAATGATAAATTAGAATCAAACAGAAAAGGTGATGTTTCTGGAACTATTTTTTCAATATCTGGGCAAATTCAAGGAGCGACCATAAGAACAAAAGATAATTTTTTAGAAGAGGAATCTGATATCGATGGTAATTATATTATAGATGCTAAGTTGGGCGATGTGTTGATTGTTGATTATTTAGGAATGTTACAAAGAGAGGTTATAGTAAGCAATATTAAACAACCTCTTAACATAGAATTGCAGCCTGAAGGTGAGGTTTTAGACGAAGTTTTAGTATCTGCTAAAGTTGAGAAAGAGGATAAATTAAGTTATTATGATAAAAAACAAAAAACAGCAGGTTATTCTTCTTATCAAATAGATGTAAAATCACGTCATCAAAATTTAGTTGATGTATTATCTGGCGTTCCAGGATTAACGGTATCATATAATGGCACATATCCCATATTTAATCTTATGAGGTCGTATTATGCGGGTGATTCTGGAGGAGGACCATCACCACCAAATTTAGGTG
>JAESQB010000023.1 GCA_016765375.1 Flavobacteriaceae bacterium
TTCGGCTGTTTTAAAGGTTTTAACATTTAAAGAAGGGCTCTTTAACCCCTTTTCAGAATCACTAAACTTAATATGTTGAAGGTTTTTTCGCAAACTTATTCGGTTTCTAAAAGTATTTCTAACTCTAATAAATTTCTGTAATACATGTCTAAAGCTATATAAGTGGCCAAGTACTTATCTTTCATGGCTTCGCGAATGTTTATACGAAGTATTGAGGCCAATAAATTAGGCTCTAAAGCATTAACGTCTAATAAATTTTCCATAGCTTTCTTTATGGGGGCGTATGAAATATTTTCCACCAAACAGCGCATTAAGGGGCTGTTATAGTTAAGTTTAATTTTATTATCCGATGTTCTCAACCAAAGTCCTTTTTCACGACTCAGGGCATTAACTACTATATTACTGTGTTCAGACGCTATTCTTGAATATGGTGCTGCACCCATAGCACCAACATAAATAAACTCCATATAAGCCCATTTTAAATCAACAATATCACCCTGTCTCGTATATAAATTTGATATGTCGTTTTCAAAAGAATACAAAGCTTCTTTTAACAATTCGGGGTTTACACCATCACATGAAATAGAAGGCTGCTTATCCTGAAATTTATAATCCATGCTTTTCTGGCAACTGCTAAAAAGCAGGCCTGATGCTAAAATGATAAAAATAGTCTGTTTAAAATTATTCATTATTTAATCGTTTTTGTTCAATAGTTTCTGCTAGACGTCTTTCTATTAAGGGTTCTATACTTGTTTTCCGGGTATTATTTTTTAAAAATGGGTATAATTCCAATTCATCCTTCATACGGTCATTTTCATTGCCATGCATATTGGTTCCCAGAAGTTTAAGATCGCCTTTATCAAAAAGCGTCTGTTCTTGTTGCGCACTTTCCTTTATTTTTTTCTGAACAATACCCTTATTAAGCTGTTTAAAAAACCCACCATTAGCTTCTATGTCCTTAAACAAAACCAAGGCTTTATCTGCCAATTGTTGGGTTAAACTTTCTATATAATAAGCACCATCTGAAGCATTATTAACAGCATCAAAATAACTTTCTTTTTTAAGAATTAGCAGTTGGTTTTTAGCAATGCGCTCCGCAAAAGCATTGCTCTTATGGTATATGCTGTCATAAGCGCGGTTCGAAATAACATTAGCTCCTCCCAAAACAGCACTCATACATTCTGTAGTAGTACGCAGCATATTAACATTATAATCGTAAAGGGTTTTGTTGCGTTTTGAAGGTTTGGCAAAAATATGACACTCAGGATTAAAACCATATTCAGATGCTAATAGTGCATAAAGTTTTCTTAAAGCTCTGATCTTGGCAATTTCAAAGAAATAATTAGAACCTATTGCAAGTGTTATGTTTAACACAGAAATAGCATTGTTATGATCCTGCATTATTTCCTTTAATGATTCACTATTATAACAATGATTAAAATACTCATTAATATGCCCCAAGCCGTAGGCCAATTGTTGTACCATATTTGCCCCTGTGTTTTGATAATGACTCAGGTCTGCACCTAAAACAGAAATACCCTTGGGTGCTTTTAATAGAAGCGTATTTAAAACATGATGATCTTGAGCTTTAGTACTAAACCAATTTCCTGTGCCTAACAATTGCCCCAAAATATCAACATTTATAAAGGCCTTACAATCTTTTAAATAGGCAGTCAGATTTAAAAGAAATGGTTCAGACAAAAATTCGAGTCTAAAATAAAAGGTTAAAGAATTTGTCATCAATCCTTTAAAAACTTTAGGAATCCCAAAAGGCTTATGAGCAATAAAACAGATACTCTCAACCCCAGCCTCTAGCGCTTTTAATGCAAGCTTGTTGGCCACCATTTCATTATCGATATAGATATCCTGACAAACATGCCACAGATCGGGTTGTCCGGGAATGCTGCTGTCTTTATCCGTTATTTGATCCCTGTGGTAAAACGGAAGCACATCAATACCCTCCGGACTAGACCATATTAAATTCTGGTTATAGTCTTCGCCTTTTAAATCGACCTGAATTTTCTGTTTCCAAGCTTTTGCCGAAACAGGGTTAAAATTTTCAAAAAGAGATTCACTCATCCTTTTTTGTTTTTAAGCTATCGTTTTCTATCTCGATGATAAAAATCTCTTCATTTTCCTTTTTGAGATAAAATTTTTCTCTTGCGAATTTTTCGAGCTCGTTGCTATCTTTTAATACATTGAGCACCTCTTTATCTTTTGAAATTTCGNTTTCAAAATATTCGATATTATCTTCTAAATCATTTATCTCATCGTTTAATTCCTGGTGAATAAAAAAGGAATTGCTATCAAAGAAAAACATCCATATAATAAAACCCGAGACTAAAATAACATAGCGATTGCTCACTATTTTAAACCAGGTTTTATTTTTTAATTTGGAAAACATCGCTTCTTAGTACTTTATCCTTTGATTTATGATGATCCTCATTATTTCGGCCGCAACAATATTTTGTCTGTTGGTAGGAATAATAATATCGGCAAACTCTTTTGTAGGTTCAATAAACTCCTGATGCATGGGTTTTAATGTGGTTTGATACCTGTTTAAAACCTCTTCCATATCTCTACCCCGTTCAGCAATATCTCTTCTCAAACGACGTATAAGACGTTCATCACTATCGGCATGAACATAAATTTTTATATCAAATAATTTTCTTAATTCGGGGTTGACGAGAATTAATATCCCCTCAACAATCATCACCTTTTTTGGACTGGTTCTTATAGTTTCTGNAGTTCGGTTATGATCNACAAAAGAATATATGGGTTGATCAATAGACTCTCCATTNCGCAATTGCTTAAGATGTTNTAGNANNAAATCAAAANCNATAGCTTGAGGATGATCAAAATTTATTTTTACACGGTCCTCATAACTCATCTCACTGGTTTCCTTATAATAAGAATCCTGAGAAATAATCCCAACTTCCTCTGCGGGAAGCTCCTTTAAAATTTGATCGACAACCGTAGTCTTACCACTACCNGTTCCNCCAGCAATNCCAATAATAAGCATATACAATAAGTTTTAGCAAAGATAATTAAATTGAACTCATCTTGAATTNAATGTTTGANTTTTAAANAGCATATTAATTCNTTTTAAAAATATTAAATAGGACATAACGATTTATTGACAAGCCTTTCGGGCTNTANCNNCTAAATANTATCCTCCTAGNAGTGTAATTATCAACATATACNTAAGAATNCCACACTAAAAAAGTGATTATTCCTGATTAAAAAACAAAAAGGCCTCAAATTTATTTAAAAAAAAGATATCTTTGCACACCCTATTTTTACCATTTTCGGGATGTAGCTTAGTCCGGTTTAAAGTGCTGGTCTGGGGGACCAGAGATCGGAGGTTCGAATCCTCTCATCCCGACAAAACCAGAGATCGTCACGCCGAAAAAGCGTGATCATACTAAAAACAAAAAATCCCGCTAAATAGNGGGATTTTCNTTTATATAAATTAATAATTGTGGTCTCTAAACAATCTCAGCACTTAANCCGGCATCAAGCAGCATAGAACATTGAGGTTTTAATTTTTCAAAAACTCCAGTTTTTACGGTACATTTTCCATTATGATGCACAATTATAGCGCATTGCTCTGCTTGCTCCGCACTGTGATTACACACATATATAAGTGTTTTAATAACATGATCGAAGGTATTGACATCATCATTATACAAGACAATTTCGTTATTTAATTTTTCTTGTACCTCAGCCAGAAATTCTTCCTCTAGTTCTTTTCTTGTATCCATTACATTTGCAAGGTATTAACTTTTAAACTTAAGTGCAACCCATTGGTTTCTTTTTATCATATCAACGCATTCCAGACCACATTTATTACATAGCTCTGAAATAATTTCAATGTCTTGTTCATAAAAACCGCTCAAAAACAAAAATCCTTCTTTTGTCAAGCATTTGGCTAAGACAGGAATATCGTTCAATAAGATATTTCTGTTGATATTAGCCAAAATAACATCGTAGGTTCTATCTTTTAACAA
>JAESQB010000188.1 GCA_016765375.1 Flavobacteriaceae bacterium
GCATGACAGGCAGGTTTTCAAAAACCCCCTTTCTACAATTTCAGAAATTGCAATACTCTCATTTATCATTACTTTTGCATGATGCATTTAACCGACACACATACCCATTTATACAGCGATGCCTTTGATGAAGACAGAGATGCCATGATGCAACGCGCTTTAGCCAATAATATAAACCGTTTTTTTATTCCCGCTATCGATTCGGGNTATACCCAAGCCATGTACAATTTGGAAGCCCTTTATCCTAAAGAAGTGTTTTTGATGATGGGCTTACACCCCACTTCGGTTAAAGAAAATTATAAAGAAGAATTGGCTCATGTTGAAGAACAGTTTAAAAAAAGAGACTTTATAGGNGTAGGTGANATTGGTATCGACCTATATTGGGACAAAACCACTTTAGGCATTCAACAAGAAGCTTTTAAACACCAAATACAATTGGCNAAAACAAAAAATTTGCCCATTGTGATACATTGTCGAGATGCTTTTGATGAAGTTTTTGAGGTANTAGANTCAGAGAAAGACGANAANTTATACGGTATCTTTCACTGTTTTACGGGANNTNTAGAACAGGCCNAGAAGGCCATTTCTTATAATATGAAANTNGGNATNGGTGGAGTTGTCACCTTTAAGAATGGAAANANNGACCAGTTTCTCAATCAGATAGACCTAAAACATATTGTTTTNGAAACCGATTCNCCNTANCTATCTCCTGTCCCTTATAGGGGNAAACGCAACGAAAGCGGTTATTTAACGCTGGTTTGCNAAAAAATAGCCGAAATTTANGGTGTTTCCAAAGAAGAGATAGCCGCCATAACCACCGAAAATTCGAAAAATGTATTTGGTGTTTAAACACAATAAAATATTTATAATTNGATATTCTGTNTTCGATATTCACAATTTTGTATTTTCATGCTCAATTCAACTCATAAATAACTAGTATTAAGTTTAGTTTATTCGTATGAAAAAAAACCCTTCTATACTCCTTATATATACCGGTGGTACCATAGGCATGATGAAAGATTCTGAAACTGGGGTTTTGCGTAACTTTAATTTTGATGAGCTCCTGCATCAAATTCCAGAATTAAACTTATTGGATTGTAACATTAGCACCTATAGTGTAGATGAACCCATAGACAGTTCAAATATAAACCCCGAACACTGGATAACTATAGCCGAGTTAATTGAAAAGAACTACAGTATTTATGAGGGTTTTGTGGTATTACACGGCAGCGATACCATGTCATACACCGCTTCGACCCTGAGTTTTATGTTGGAAAATTTAGCGAAGCCCGTCATTTTTACAGGATCACAACTGCCCATAGGCGATTTGCGTACCGATGCCAAAGAAAATTTAATTACCTCTATCCAAATTGCAGCCTTGCAAGATCCAGATGGCTCCTGTATAAAAGAAGTAGGCCTGTATTTTGAATACAAATTGTATCGTGCAAACCGAACCACAAAATTAAATGCAGAACATTTTCAGGCCTTTGCTTCCTTAAATTATTCGCCTTTAATAGAAAGTGGCGTGCATTTAACCATACACCGCGACAAATTATTAAAACCAAACAAAAAGCCTTTAAAAGTTTATAAGACTTTAGAAACCAATATTCTTTTAATTAAATTATTTCCGGGTATTACAGATCAAGTATTAAACCACCTTTTTAATACGCCTAATATTAAAGGTGTGATTTTAGAAACCTATGGTGCCGGCAATACCACAACGGCGCCTTGGTTTATTAATTTAATCAAGCAAACCATTAAAAGAGAGATTCCAATAATAAATGTGACGCAATGCTCTGGCGGGCGTGTAATAATGGGACAATACGAAACCAGTATAAAACTAAAACAAATGGGAGTCATCTCAGGAAAAGACATGACTACCGAAGCGGCTTTAGGGAAATTAATGGTTTTATTAGGACAGAAAATAAGTCCAAAACATTTTAAAAATAGCTATGAAAAAAACCTTAGAGGAGAAATGGCAGAAAATTAACACTATAAAGTTTTACCAACTAATATTTTTTTTGTTATTTGGCAGCCCGTTTCGGCGTACATCTGTTTTATAAAACAAGTGTAATTTAGAGAGGTGGCCGAGTGGTCGAAGGCGCACGCCTGGAAAGTGTGTATACGGCACAACCGTATCGAGGGTTCGAATCCCTTCCTCTCTGCAAAAATGTAATTATTGTATATTATTAAGTAAATATTTATATCTTTAAACTTTTAAAACTAAAAACAAATTTTAAGTAAATAACGATGAGAAAATTAGTTTCTATTCTGGCAGTTGTCGCAATAACATTTGCAGGCACATTTAACGCAAAGGCATCTACTACAATGGTGGTGTCAACAAACGTTCAACCCTTAGTTACAGCAGTAACAATAATACAAGATGATGCAACAGAGGTTGCAGAAGAAAGCACAACTTTCCACCAAGAATTAAAGGGAAGATTTATTGAAGGGGGCCCTGGCTTTATGGGTATTGTATTATTATGTTTAATTCTTGGTTTAGCCATTGCTATAGAGAGAATCATTTACTTAAACCTTTCAACTACAAACACTAAAAAATTAGCTTCTAGCGTGGAAGATGCTTTGGCAAGTGGTGGTTTAGACGCCGCAAAAGAAGTGTGTAGAAACACTAGAGGCCCTATCGCATCTATTTATTACCAAGGTCTTGACCGTGCCGATGAGCATATAGATGCCGCTGAAAAAGCTGTGGTTTCTTATGGTGGTGTACAAATGGGACAGTTAGAGAAAAACGTTTCTTGGATCTCATTATTTATCGCTCTTGCACCGATGCTTGGTTTCATGGGTACTGTAATTGGTATGATTGACGCCTTTGATAAAATTGAAGCAGCAGGTGATATGAACCCTTCATTAGTAGCCGGTGGTATTAAAATTGCACTTTTAACAACCGTATTTGGTCTGATTGTTGCTATTATACTACAAATATTTTATAATTATATCATCGCTAAGATTGATAGCATTGTAAACAATATGGAAGACGCTTCAATCACATTAATCGATATGTTGGTTGACTTCAAAA
>JAESQB010000189.1 GCA_016765375.1 Flavobacteriaceae bacterium
CCAGGAGTCAGGAATCAAGAATCAAGACTCTGTTTAAATGTGGTAAAATTATTTCTTTTTATACAGGCTCGGCGTATAGATCAAAATCTGAGGCCTCTGTGATTTTAACCAGAGTAAATTCGCCGGTCTTAAGGTAGGTTGAACGCGCATCAATCAAAACCTCATTATCCACATCGGGCGAATCAAACTCGCTCCTGCCTACAAAATAATTACCCTCTTTGCGGTCAATAACCACCTTTAATTCTTGTCCAATTTTTTCTTGATTGAGCTCCCATGAAATTTGTGATTGCACTTCCATTATTTGGTTGGCACGATCTTGTTTCACATCCTGAGGCACATCATCTTCTAAATTATAAGCATGTGTGTTTTCTTCATGAGAATAGGTAAAACATCCCAAACGCTCAAAACGCATGTCCTTAACCCACTGTATTAATGTTTGAAAATCGGCTTCGGTTTCTCCAGGATAGCCCACGATAAGCGTGGTTCGAATGGTCATTTCAGGAACAGCTTCTCTAAAAGCCTTTAGCAGTTTTGTAGTTTTAGCTTGAGTGGTACCACGACGCATAGACTTTAAAATGGGGTCTGAGATATGCTGCAGTGGAATATCAATATAGTTACATATTTTGGGCTCATTTTTCATTAGGGTCAACACTTCCATCGGAAAGCCCGTTGGAAAAGCATAATGCAAACGTATCCATTCAATACCTTCAACCTTTACAAGGGCTTCAAGCAATTCGGCTAGATTCCTTTTTTTATAAAGATCAAGTCCGTAATAGGTTAAATCCTGAGCAATTAAAATTAATTCTTTAACACCATTAGCAGCCAATTTCTTTGCTTCAATTACAATTTCTTCTATGGGCGTTGATTTATGCTTCCCTCGCATTAAAGGAATAGCACAAAANCTACAAGGCCTGTCACAACCTTCAGCAATTTTTAAATAGGCATAATTTTTTGGGGTCGTGGTTAAGCGTTCGCCTATGAGTTCGTGTTTATAATCGGCGCCTAAAGCTTTGAGTAAAGCAGGAAGTTCTGTAGTACCAAAATACTGGTCAACATCGGGCATTTCTTTTTCGAGATCTGGTTTATAACGCTCACTCAAACAGCCTGTCACAAATACTTTATCAACGTCACCGTCTTCCTTCTTTTTAAGATATTCTATAATGGTGTTTACACTTTCTTCCTTGGCATTATCTATAAAACCACAGGTATTTATAACCACCACATTACCCTCTTGCTCGTGAACCACTTCCTTATTATTGGCTTTGAGCTGCCCCATAAGAATTTCTGAATCATAGACATTCTTTGAACAGCCTAGGGTAATCACGTTTATTTTATTTTTCTTGAGAGATTTTGTTCTCATGTTTTTTTTGTTGGTACTTGTTGGTTGGTAGTTGTTGGTTGGTAGTTGTTAGTTGATAGGATACTACCCTTAATTTTTTAGTAATTCGTAATTTATAAATCTAATCTCTAATCTCTAACTTCTAGCTTCTAGTTAAAAAACGAATCTACAAATTCAAACTTATTAAACACCTGAAGGTCTTCCACATCTTCACCTACGCCAATATATTTAACAGGAATTTGAAATTGATCACTTATTCCAATGACCACACCGCCTTTTGCAGTTCCATCTAATTTGGTGATTGCTAAAGCACTAACATCTGTAGCTGCAGTAAATTCTTTGGCTTGTTGAAAGGCATTCTGTCCGGTTGAGCCATCTAATATCAAGAGCACCTCATGTGGCGCTTCGGGAACTACTTTATCCATAACCCTTTTTATTTTTACCAGCTCATTCATTAAATTCACCTTATTATGTAAACGGCCTGCTGTATCAATAATAACAACATCGGCATTTTGATTAAGCGCACTTTTAAGNGTATCAAAAGCAACCGATGCTGGATCACTACCCATTTGTTGTTTAACCATAGGTACTTGAGTGCGATCTGCCCATATTTCTAATTGTTCAATAGCGGCTGCTCTAAAAGTATCGGCAGCACCAAGNACNACTTTCTTTCCAGCTTTTTTAAATTGATAGGCTAATTTTCCAATAGTGGTGGTTTTTCCAACCCCATTAACTCCCACAACCATAATAACATGAGGTTTATGAGTGCCTGGNAGTTCAAATTCNGTGATATTANCGGTATGTGTTTCAGAGAGTAAAGCTGCNATTTCTTCNCTAAGAATGTTGTTGAGNTCTTGNGTNCCTAAATANTTATCTTTGGCAACTCGAGCTTCTATGCGNTCAATGATCTTAAGTGTGGTATCTACNCCNACATCACTTGAGACCANAACCTCTTCTAAGTNATCTAAAACCTCATCATCAACCTTAGACTTTCCAANCAGGGTCTTATTGAGTTTNTCAAAAAAACTGGTTTTGGTTTTTTTTANACCCNTATCTAGACTTTCTTTTTTTTCTNCTGAAAATATTTTTTTAAAAAAACTCATCTGCGTTAATTTAATATAGGTATATCAAAAATATTACCTTTTTTGGGCTTTATGAAAACTTGTCAGTAAAAAATTATATATACTAAAAAGAAAAAGCCGTTTTAATATATTAAAACGGCNTCTGTTATTATCGTGTAAANAGCATGTTATTTTTTNGACAACCACGCANTTACANTNNCNGGTGNCATGATGGNNTCTACAAANGTATAAGCTCCTGTTTTTTGAGATTTAACCATTTTTATAGCTTTGGTTAAACGTTTAGATCCTGTTTGTAATGATGCTACTGATTTCTTTGCCATGGCATNTNCTTATTTAATTTCTTTATGAACGGTCATCTTTTTTAAGATAGGATTAAANTTTTTCAATTCTAATCTATCTGGACTGTTCTTTTTATTTTTTGTAGTAATGTATCTGGAAGTTCCCGGTTTTCCGGTGGCTTTATGCTCTGTACANTCCAAGATAACCTGAACTCTGTTTCCTCTTTTAGCCATCTGTTCTTAATTAAAATTTGTTTGAAATAATTATTTGGTTAGGAAACCTTTTTCTCTAGCCTCTTTAATTACNGCAGAAATTCCTTTTTTATTTATGTTTTTAAGCGCCGAAGTCGATACNTTAAGNGTAANCCACTTATCCTCTTCTGGAATGTAAAAACGTTTTTTTACAAGGTTAACATTAAACTTGCGTTTTGTTTTATTCATGGCGTGAGACACATTATTGCCTACCATAGCTCTTTTTCCTGTAAGTTCACAAACTCTTGACATTTCTNCTGTAAATTAAATAGTTATTTTAAACAGGCTGCAAATTTAAACAAATTTCCCATCTCTCACAAGGTTTATAAATTAGTTTTTTAAAATTTGTNNCCTAAGCAGTTCCAAGGCCTTATTTGTGGCTCTTTTTATAACCATTTCCCGATTGCCNACAAAGTTAAATTTTTCTGAAAAAACCCCTTTAGGCGAAGCTATACCAATAAAAACNGTACCNACTTTATCNTGAGTATCNCCTTTGTCTGGGCCGGCAACACCCGTAGTNGAAATGGCATAATGGGTATTAAAAATTTTCTTGGTTTGCTCAGCCATAGCCTCTNCCACCTGACTACTCACTACGCCATGTTTTTNGATAAGCTTCTCTGGNACAGCAAGAACATCNGTTTTTGAACGCGTAGCATAAGTTACAACACTGCCTTTAAAAAAAGATGAAGCGCCCGGATGAATGGTGATTTGATGCGCCAATTGCCCTCCAGTACAACTTTCTGCAATACTTAACTTTGCTTTTTATCAAGTAAATGCTGGCCTATTATTTGCTCTATACTACCTTCATCTTCAAAGCCTACTGTAATATGATCTATTAATTTTTTAAGGGCATGTATTTGTTGGTCCAGTTCTTTTTCTAAAACAGCTTTATCTGTGCCTTTTAAAGACAAGCGCAAACGCACGCGACCTATTGAAGGCAGGTATGCCAATTTTATATGTGCTGGCAAGTTATTTTCCCAGTCTTCAATAATTTGGGCTATGGTACTCTCTCCCATACCTTCGGTTAAAAGGGTTTTATGCAATATAACAGGACGCTTAAAATGTNGNTTTANCTTTGGNAAAACCTTTTTCTGCATAAGNCCTTTCATCTCATAGGGCACACCTGGCAAGGATATAAAAATGGTGTTATCACTAGAACNCATCCACATTCCGGGAGCAGTACCTAATTCATTTTTAAAAACTAAAGCCTTAGATGGCACTANAGCCTGATTTAAAATTGGGGCATCAAATTTTGGGTCATGGCCTACATAATTTCTGTAAAGCTGCTTGACGTGCTCATGAATTTCGGTATTTTTCACGAGTTCATCATCAAAAAAATCACAAAAAGTCGTTTTGGTGATATCGTCTTTGGTTGGTCCCAAACCTCCCGTTACTATAACGAGATCTACTTGGTTTTGCGCTTTAGCAAAGGCATCCAGAATATGTTGCTTTTCGTCTTGAACCGAAGTGATCTGATAAACAGAAATTCCTATTTTATTAAGTGCATTTGCAATATAAGCAGAATTGGTATCCACAATTTGGCCAATAAGAATTTCATCGCCAATGGTTATTATTTCTGCCTGCATTTACAATTTAAAATCTGCTTTCAATTCGTCAAAAACCTTATTTACTAAGCCTAATATATGATCTAAATTATGCTGCACNACCTCTACGCGTTTGGTGGTCTTAGTCCAGGATTCAATATTAGAAACTTCTTTTAGAACATCAATTCCAAACATTTCAAAATTAGGCTTCATTTTATGCGCAAATTGATAAGCGAGTTCTTTATTATTGTTTACAACCGCTTGTTCTAGAAATTCTAAATCGGGGGGGATCTCTTCTAAGAAAGTACTTGCTATTACAACCATAAATTCTTCATCCCCTCCAGAGATCTCTTTCAAACTGTCAAGTGAATAATGTCTTCCCATAAGTTTTATTTTACCTTAATTTCGAATGATTTTTCATTTTCTATATACCCTACTAAACTATCATCAGATTCTACCTTACCAACCCCTTCAGGNGTTCCTGTAAAAATTATATCTCCAATTTTTAANGTNAANAAAGTNGATACNTANGCTATTAATTCATCAATAGTCCACAACATTAAAGACGTATTGCCTTNTTGCACCATCTTTCCGTTTCGTTCTAAAGAAAAATTAATATCTGCTAAGTTATCATATTTTGACTTAAGAACGAAATTTCCAATGACTGCNGAACCATCAAATGCTTTTGCNTTTTCCCAAGGCAGGCCTTTTTGTTTGGCTTGGAATTGTAAATCGCGAGCCGTAAAGTCTATCCCTAAGCCTATTTCATCATAATATTTATGTGCAAACTTTGCATCAATATACTTGCCTACTTTTTTTATTTTCACCAAAATTTCTACTTCNTGATGCACNTCGTTTGAAAAATCAGGTATAAAAAAAGGCTGGTTCTTTAAAAGAATGGCCGTATCTGGTTTTAAAAAAACCACAGGCGCATCCGGACGCTCGTTATTAAGCTCTTCTATATGCTTTACNTAATTTCTCCCGATACAAATAATTTTCATTCCTGGAGTTTTGTGTTTAATTTTTTAAGCCGAATACTCGTGAGTACTTTTTTTGTATAGCGTGGAAAATCTGCATTGAGTAACCAGCCAAAATAGCCGGGTTCTTTTTCCAGAATCTCTTCTACGGTTTTACCTTTGTGCTTTCCGAAAGAAAAAATTTCTTTTCCCTTTTTATCAAAACCTATAAACCCCGCAAAATCGGCAAATTTTTTATGCGAACTGTATTGGGCTAAAAACTTAGTGTTATGCTCTAGATCTTCGTATTTTTCTAATTGAGCTTCTAATACTTCATAAGTGGCATTTGTATCAGCCAANGCCGAATGTGCATCCTCAAGGTTTTTGTCACAATAAAATTTATANGCGGCACNNAGAGTACGCTTTTCTTGTTTGTGAAAAATGGTTTGCACATCAATAGAAAGGGCATTTTTTAAATCGATATCCAAACCGGCACGCAGTAACTCTTCAGCCAATAAAGGAATATCAAATCTATTGGAATTAAAGCCTCCAAAATCCGAGTCTTTAATCATGGCGTATACTTTTGGAGCAAGTTCTTTAAAGGTAGGNTCCTCAAGAACCATTTCGTTNCTAATACCATGAATAGCAACAACTTCTTTGGGAATCTCTATTTCGGGATTTACACGCCAGGTTTTACTTTCTTTATTTCCGTTAGGAAAGATNTTTAAGATTGCGATTTCTACAATTCTATCTTGAGAAATATTAACGCCTGTTGTTTCAAGATCAAAAAAACAAATAGGTCTACTTAGTTTTAAGGCCATAAAAAAATAGTTGGTTAAACCCTCATAACAAAGTTCTATTGTATAATTAGGCTTACACAAAGTTACTATATAATTATGAGTTGTTTTAACAAATAAGATGTTATCTTTAAACAACAATGAACTTGTTTAAATTTTTCGATTAAAGAAAAAAAATGAATGATGTCAATATGAATTTCCCAAATTCAAACAAGTCTATGAAAATTATTAACTTATACCAATTTAACATTAAAATGACACCAATCCCGCCTGCCGGACGGACAGNAAATGGTTTCTTTTTTGATTATTCCCTGCCTTGCCGGCAGGCAGGAGCGTTAAAAAATAAAACCGTAACTAAGGCTATGCTTATATT
>JAESQB010000190.1 GCA_016765375.1 Flavobacteriaceae bacterium
GGCTTTTGGAAATTGCTCTGGATTCGACATTTTAGTCAAATCTTCCTTCCAACCTTTCATTTCGGTATATATAGGCTCTATGTTTTGAGGCTCGATATTATAGGGTAAAAAGTCTATTTCTTGACCCTTGTATTTATATGTAGTACATACCATAAGTTTATCAAAACCACTCAATACGTCACCCTTCATCATCATGAGTTGTGTAACGCCGTTTATTTGAACGGCATATTTTAAGGCTACCAAATCTAGCCATCCACAACGTCTTGGTCTTCCGGTTGTAGCACCAAATTCATTGCCCACGCGCCCCATGGTTTCACCGTAGTCATCAAAGAGTTCGGTAGGGAATGGGCCACTGCCCACACGCGTTGTATAGGCTTTAAAAATGCCAAAAACATCACCTATTTTATTTGGAGCAATGCCTAGTCCAGTACAAGCTCCAGCCGCAGTGGTATTTGATGAGGTTACAAAAGGGTAGGTTCCAAAATCAATATCTAATAAGGATCCTTGAGCACCTTCGGCAAGAATGGTTTTTCCTTTTTTTATGGCTTTGTGTAAATAGTTTTCACTATCTATAAACTTTAGGTTTTTCAGAATTTCAATGGCTTCAAAAAACTCAGTTTCTAATTCAGATAAATCATACTGNATATCAACATTNTAAAATTTAATTAAGGCCTCGTGTTTGTTGGCTANGGCACGGTATTTATCTTGCCAATTATCCATTTCAAGATCGCCTATACGCATTCCGTTACGTCCGGTTTTATCCATATATGTTGGGCCAATTCCTTTTAGGGTAGATCCAATTTTGGCTTTTCCTTTTGAAATTTCAGAGGCCGCATCCAAGAGNCTATGTGTGGGTAGGATNAGGTGTGCTTTTCTNGAGATGAGTAATTTTTCGTTAAGTTGAAGATTAAATTGCTTTAAGTTGTCTAATTCCTTTTTAAAGATAACGGGATCTATAACCACGCCGTTGCCTACTAAATTTATGGCATGTGGATTAAAAATNCCACTCGGNATGGTGTGTAAAACATGCTTTATACCATTAAATTCGAGCGTATGTCCGGCATTGGGGCCGCCTTGAAATCGCGCAATAATATCGTAGTTTTTGGTAAGAACATCAACAATTTTTCCTTTTCCTTCATCTCCCCATTGTAATCCTAGTAATAAATCTATAGCCATTGGTTTATTTAGTTGTTTTTTTGTGTCCGTAAAAGTATAGCGAATGGTTGGTAATCTCTATATCAAATACTTCTTCGATGGTTTTTTTTATGGATTGAATTCTCGGGTCGCAAAATTCTATAACCTCACCGGTATCGGTAAGGATNACNTGNTCGTGTTGCTTGTCGAAATATGATTTTTCATAATGAGCTTGTGATTGACCAAATTGATGTTTTCGAACCAGGCCACAACCCAATAATAATTCTATAGTGTTATAGAGTGTTGCACGGCTCACTCTATATTTTTTATTTTTCATCATGATATAGAGGGATTCTATATCAAAATGATCGTCGTGCTTGTAAATTTCGTGTAGTATAGCGTAGCGCTCAGGCGTTTTTCGGTGTCCATTTTCCTCTAAAAATGCAGTAAATACATTTTTTACAATGGCTTGATTATTATTTGAAGTTGTTTTTGAACTCATCTAAGGCACAAATTTAAATTTTTATTCTCTCATGACCTTATCTATACCATTAATTTTTTTAAGGCGTTTCATGATTTGAGCCAGAGAGGTATTGTTTTTCACATCCACTGCAATTTTTCCACTAAAAACTCCGGCATTGCTTTCAAAATTAATGCTTTTTATATTAATGTGCATACTATTTGAAATAAGCTGAGTAATTTCATTAACGAGGCCTATATCGTCTATCCCGGTAAGTAAAATTTTGGCTTTAAATTCCTGTTGTGAAGAGTCTATCCATTTACTTTCCAAGATTCTATAACTATAATTGCTTTGAAGTTGTATGGCATTAGGACAATTTTGTTTGTGTACCTTAATGCCTTCTTTAATTGTTACAAATCAAAAACCGGATCTCCAGGAATGGGATTACAACAGTTTGATAATTTATAGTCCAATTGATCTTCTTCTTTTCCAAAAACAAGTTGGTCGTATTTTTCAGTAATTTCATCTTTAACAAGCTCTTCAGGGCTTGTACTAGATTTTCTCATCTTGCTTTTAAAGAAACTGATAAAAGCATTCTTTCTTGCTGCAATAAAATTTTTTAGATCTTGATTTTCAATACTGCCATTTCCTATTCTAAAAAAGAGATCCAGGCTTGTTTTTAGCTTAAAATGATTAACAAGTTGGTTAATTATTTTTTCGTTTAAAGTGATTTTTAGAGATTTTAATTTTCGGGCTAAAATAACTTTGCCTTCGGCTGCAATTTCTTTTCGTTTTTCCTTTAGAGACGATTTTATTTTAGAGCGGGCTCTTGTAGTGGTGATGTGATTAAGCCAATTTGCGGTGGGCTTAACATTGTCTGAGGTAATGATCTCAACTTGGTCACCACTTTTAAGTTGAAAGCTAAGTGGTACTAATTTACTATTTACCTTACTGCCTCTGGTATGTAAGCCCACCTCGGTATGTACGCTAAAGGCAAAGTCTAAGGCGGTAGCACCTTTTGGTAAAGAATAAAGATCGCCTTTTGGGGAAAATACAAAAATTTCTTTAGCGTATAAATTGAGCTTAAAATCCTCTACAAAATCTATGGCATTGGTATCGTTATGNTCTACAGCTTCTTGTAGTTTGTTAAGCCATTTATCTAAGCCCTGATCATCTTTTTCGTCTTTANTTTTGTATTTATAATGTGCTGCATAGCCTTTTTCTGCAATCTCATTCATGCGTTCAGAACGTATTTGAACTTCTACCCAACGCCCTTTAGGCCCCATAACAGTAATGTGTAAAGCTTCGTAACCGGTAGATTTTGGAGAGGAAATCCAATCTCTTAACCGAGTAGGGTTGGGGATAAAATGATCGGTTACTATAGAGTAGATCTTCCAGGCATAAAATTTTTCATTCTCATGATTGGACTTGTAAATAATGCGAACTGCAAACTTATCGTACACTTCATCGAAAGTTACATTTTGATCCATAATCTTTCTTCGGATTGAAAATATAGATTTTGGCCGGCCTTTTATGTCATATTCAATTTTTTCTTTATTTAAAGATTGCTTTAAAGTGTCTGAAAACGTTTTTATGTATTTGTCCTGTTCCTGTGTACTATCTTTAATTTTACTTAAAATATCATTGTAAATTTCAGGTTCTGTATATTTTAAGCTTAGGTCTTCTAATTCGGTTTTAATATTATAAAGCCCTATTCTATGTGCTAATGGGGCGTAAATATATAGCGTTTCTGAGGCAAGTTTTACCTGTTTATTTTCAGGCATAGACTCCATGGTTTGCATATTATGCAATCGGTCGGCAATCTTAATGATGATAACCCTTATATCATCATTAAGAGTGAGTAATAATTTTCTAAAATTTTCGGCTTGTAGGGAGACGTCTTTATCTTGTTGTTGTTGTAGGGCTGATATTTTAGTTAAGCCATCTACAATACGGGCTACGGACTCACCAAACATTTGCTCGAGGTCGTTTAAGGTATATGACGTGTCTTCAACCACATCGTGCAATAAGGCTGCTGCTATAGAAACAGCATCCATACCTATTTCCGAAGCAATTATTTTAGCTACCGATATGGGGTGAAAAATATAAGCCTCTCCTGATTTTCGACGCTGTTCTTTATGTGCATCCACAGCCACATCAAATGCCGAACGAATTAATTTCTTGTCCTTGGCAGTGAGTAGCCTATAGCTAATTCTGAGCAATTCTTTATATTGCTTTGCTATGGCTGCATTTTCTTTTTCTATGGCTTCGGCTGTCATATTTTAAATTTACAATTTCGCTTTTTAATACACAACAAAATATGCATTTATAAGTCTTATTTTTTAATAATTTTAAGCGAAATATAAAAATAAGACTTGTTTATATAAACTTAAGCTAGAAATTAATAAAACAAGCGTTTTTAACGCATTAAATTCCGATACCGTTGTAATAAAGATGGATGCGAATAATGCATAAAAACATAGGCAGGATGAGGGGTTAAATTGCTCAAGGATTTTTCTGAAAGCTTTTTTAAAGCACTCACTAAAGGCTTTGCCTTATAGGAGGTCTTAGCATAATTATCTGCCTGATATTCAAATTTTCTAGACATATAATTCATCATCAAACCTGTGATTTCAGAAATGGGTGTATATAAAATTGCAAAGGCAATTAAACCAATATGAAAGGAGGGGATACTTACAGCCAAGGCTTCGGAAAGTAAGGCATTATCTACCAAAAGTGAAAATATCCAAAACGTAAAACCCGTTAATAACAAAGAGGCTATGAGATTGAATACAATATGCTTTTTTTTGTAATGGCCTACTTCATGTGCTAATACGGCTACAATTTCTTCTTCCTCAAGCTCATTAATTAGGGTGTCAAAAAGCGTGATGCGTTTTTCCTTGCCAAAGCCAGAAAAATACGCATTGGCCTTGGTACTTCGCTTGGAACCGTCTATTACAAAAATATTGTTGAGTTTAAAGCCTACCCCTCGGGCATAAGTTTCTATTTTATCTCTTAATGTTCCTTCTTCCAAAGGCGTTTGCTTATTAAAAAGGGGTACTATTAATCTGGCATAAAACATATTCATAAACAGAGAAAATATCCCTACTACTAACCAGGCGTATAACCAGAAGCTTGTTCCTAAAGCCATATAAATCCAGATTATTAAGGCCATAAGTCCACCGCCAATTATAATGGAAAGGAGTGCTCCTTTTATNTTATCTAAAACAAAAGTTTTTAAACTGGTTTTATTAAAACCAAAGCGTTCTTCAATAACAAAGGTGTGGTAATATGAAAATGGNAAACTTAAGAGGCTACTTGCAGCCATGATAATTCCAAAAAATACTAGGGCAATAACGATCGTGTTTTCTGAAAACCCTCTTGCCAAGGTGTCTACAAAAGCAAATCCGTCGAGAAAGAAAAACCCTAAAACCAATATAAAGGAAAAGCTTGATGAAATTGTAGAAAATCTATAATTAACCTTTTTATAAGCCTGTGATTTTTGATAGTCTTCAGCATTATAAACGTCTTGAAGCTCCTTTGGGATGTCATCATTAAAGTGCTTTGCGTTTAAACTGTCTAGAAATTTATCTATGATAAANGAAATAANCAATATGGCAATGAGTATATAAAATAAGGTTTGTGGAGTCATATATTCTTTTTAATAGGGTAGTGTTTGAGTTTGTGAGTGAATTAGTTTTTGATTTGTTGAGTTAATAAGTTTTTGGGTTATTAGGATAATGAATTATTTTAANTTTTTTTGCCTACTGCCTACTGCCTACTGCCTACTGCCTACTGNNTACATNTAGAATTTTGAATTTATTTAATGGTCTCTTTATGATTGTGCTAAGGCAAGAAAAAACAGCGACTCAATTGGATTTGTAGCTATTTTGTTAGTATCTTGCTCTTGAAACTGTTTTTAAAGGGTTTTTTTGTTTATTTTTATAACAGAATACTTTAAAAACAGTTCTTATTTTAAGGCCTTAAGGCAAAACTGCTATCGTATAAACACATTAAAAACTAAACCGTTGCGTGTATTTAAGATATTTATAGTAGAAGATGATCCTTGGTATGGTGAAATGTTACAGTATCATTTGTCACTTAATCCCGATTTTGAAGTTCATCTATTCGGAAATGCAAAAGCTTGTTTAAGCAGTTTGCACCTAAAACCCAATGTGATATCTATAGATTATAATTTGCCTGATATTAATGGAGAAGCACTCTTTAAGAAAATAAAAACGCATAATTCTTCAATAAAAGTTATTGTAATTAGTGGGCAGGAAGAAATTAATGTCGCTGTTACTATGCTTAAAAGGGGTGTTTATGATTATATTATAAAAGATGATAATACTAAAGATATTCTTTGGAATAGTATTCAGCGTATTAGAGAAAACACCAATTTAAAACATGAAATTGAAGACTTAAAAGAACAATTAGAATTAAAATTTGATTTTCAAAAAACAATTATAGGCCAGAGTGAGGCTATAAAAAAATCATTTTCATTAATAAAAAATGCCGTTAAGAACAATATTAATGTTTCGATAACAGGTGAAACTGGAACAGGAAAAGAGGTAGTTGCTAAAGCAATACACTACAGTAGTGAACGCAGAAAAATGCCCTTTATAGCTATAAATATGGCTGCTATTCCTAAAGAATTGATAGAAAGTGAATTGTTTGGGCATGAAAAAGGTGCTTTTACTGGGGCACATTCTCGTAAGATTGGAAAGTTTGAAGAAGCCAATGGTGGTACAATTTTTTTAGACGAAATAGCAGAACTAGACATTAATCTGCAAGTTAAACTCTTAAGAGTGCTACAAGAGCGTGAAGTGATTAGAGTAGGAGGAAATAAAAGTATAAAGTTTAATGTGCGCTTAATTACGGCAACCAATAAAAATTTAGCAGAGGAAGTTAATAAAGAAACCTTTAGAAAAGATTTGTTTTATCGAATTATAGGGCTGCCTATAGAGCTTCCCCCTTTAAGAGATCGAGACAATGATATATTAATTTTAGCAAATCATTTCATCGATATTTTTTCAAAAGAAAACACTATGAAATCGCCTTCATTGTCCTTAAATGCTAAGACAAAACTCTTAAAATACAATTATCCCGGTAATGTAAGAGAATTGAAATCGTTTATTGACCTAGCTTGTGTCATGTGTGATGGCAAAGAAATTACTGCAAACGACATATCTTTTAATACAGGTATTCATGATAAACCATTTACGGCCATGGAAAAAACTTTAAAAGAATACAACACCGAAATAATTACTTTTTTCCTTAATAAATACAATAACAATGTGATGAAAGTAGCAGGAAAATTAGATATTGGTAAATCCACCATTTATAATTTGATGAAGTCTGAAAAAATAATAAACAATTAATTTACACAATAAAGAAATAGCCTATAATTAAGAGTATAATTAATGAAACAAAAATCTATTTTTTTTAATAATGAACAACTTAACAGGTTGTTTCCTTTTTATATTTTAATTGATAATAACTTAAAGGTTGAATCATTTGGAAAGGATATAGGTGAGCATTGTTCTATAAAGAAACAGAAATTGTTTACTAGATTATTCGCTTTAAAAAATCCTGAATTAAAAAATATAGCTTTTGAAGATTTAAAAACATTAACTGGGCAGACTATAACATTGGAAAGTACTTGTGAAAAAAGGGCAACCTTATTTGGGCAATTTGAATATATGTCTGACCAGGATTGTCTTATTTTTGTAGGCACACCAAAGTTAAATTCTATAGGTGATCTCAATTCAAAAAAATTTAAAACCATAGTCGAAAATGCTAGTGAAAG
>JAESQB010000191.1 GCA_016765375.1 Flavobacteriaceae bacterium
CCCGCTTTAACCAAGTCGCCTTGCTCTTTGTTTAAAGAAGCATTGTGTTTATAAACTGATAATAAATCATTTCGGTGCTCTATAATTATAACATGTCCGGTTTCAGCGGTCCATTCTGCAAAAATCACAGTACCCTCGGCTACCGCTTTTATAGGCGCATCTTTAGTGACAACAACATCTACTGCGTAATGCTTTTTTTCTGGATTATAACCCTCCGAAATTTGTCCTGTTACAGGTGCAAATAAAACATCGCTCAAAGAAGATCTCAATTCTAATAAATTGTATTTGTCTTCCTGTTCTACCTGCTCTCTTAATAACGAATCCTGTTTAGAGGGTGCTAAATCAATCTTTATACTATCTGTTATAGCTGCCTCGATAACAGAATCTCTGTTAAATTCTACCCGTTTAACATCGCCCGTAAGAACTTTTCTGATAGAGCTTATGTAATGTTCATTGGTGTTTATTATATTTTGTAGCGAATCGGTTTTATAAAGCATATTGGTGGCCTGCCGCTTTAACTTTGTTGAAGAATATCCCGGAATATATTCTCTTAAAGGGGTAAAGGCAATAATAAGGCTAGTAAGGCCAATTAAAAAAAATGCAAATATAGTTCCAAATACAAATACATTAAGCCGGTTTAGCTTAAATGAAAAACGCTCCTCGAAAGTATCCTCTTGTAGTACTACAAAACGGTATTTGTTGAGTAATTTTTTCTTTATTTGTTTTCGTCGTTGCCCCTTTTTTTTCATCTTTATAAACTATGCCCTGCAAATATACCGTATCCATAGCAAAACTTGCCAAGAAATTCTTACAACAAGGCTTTTCTTATTATCTTTGCACAAAATATCATAATAATGACAAGTTTAAACTTTTTTTTAGTAGTAGGTCCTTGGCAATGGATTATCATTGGATTGGCAATTTTATTGTTATTTGGCGGAAAAAAGCTTCCTGAATTAATGAAGGGCTTAGGTAAAGGGATTAAAGAGTTTAAAGACGCTTCTAAAGAAGAAGAGGATGAAGATGATAAAAAACTAAAAAAATAGTTTTTTAATATCACTCTAATTTTGCTGTTCTCAAAATGGCTTCTAGCTCAAACTGATGATTTCTCTTGGCTGAAGAAGGTGCAAAAGTAAAGCCTTCTAATATCAAATATCTGTTGTTTGCCACGTCTTTCACTGCATAATTAAGAAACGGCCCTGCCAAAAATTTATTTTTCACCTCCCAGGTGCCCTTGGTTTCAAAGGTAAATTTTCCGTCTATTTCTGTTTCAAACAAATAGGGCGCATAGGCCTGTTCGGTTATAAAACGACCTCCTTCACTTACAGTTACATTGGCTCCTGATATAGAATCTCTTATGGAAATAATGTCTGAAATTACAGTACTATCATTNCCTATGGCNGATAAAGGAACTTCATAAATAATAATATTGGTATTTCCGTTTGGCACATTTTTTCTTANCCAGAAAAAGTTGTNTGTTTCTTTAGCTANCCTATAAGCCGAAGGAAGCCTTAAAGAAACCCCNANTTTCTTTTTTAAATTCTTAACGTCCAATAGTGATTTTGATATGCGCCTTTGCCGCTCTTTAATTTCAGTCTCCTTAAATGCTGCAATCATGGCTTTGGCTCTTTTGTTAATTAGGNTTATGAGTTCTTCATCTGTAGAAGCCGTTATAAACCCAGCCTTTTGCGGTTTTGCAAATGGGTTTGACGCTATAGCTGCCCTAGACGAATCGGCTTTTGTGACCATTAAAAAACAGCGATGTCTCCTCACNAANCCAGAAAANATTTCAGGGGGCATTTGCGAAATATTAAACAAAGGCTCTTCTTGAGGAAGGCCATCTACCGGTCCGGCAAAATGAGTTCTTATAGCCTCTCCAACCTCTCCATTCCAAAGCGCATTGCTTACAATCACTTGTAAGCTGTTTATTTTTCCGGAAGACTCTGGTAAAAANTGCTCGTCNTTAGAATTGCTTTTATTACAGGAAGCCGCTAAAATTATAACNGCCAGGAGTAGAATTGTTTTTTTCATTTGTTGTTTTATTGTTTTCAGGGTTCTGTGTAAATATGTATACCCTGCTAATATTGTTCCACTTTTTGTTTTGCCCTAAACTTAAGGTCTCGATGTGTAAATATAGAGCCTTTGTCCAATGCGTAAATTATTGTTTTTTAAACCATTCCATCGTTTTATCTGACTCACTCTTACCCTGTATCTTTTTGCAATCTTTCCTAAATAATCGCCATTNCGTACACGATATCTAATNCGATTNCTTTGGTTAAAATATTTAGGCAGGGGTTTTTCTCNTTTATCAAACTGNGTTTTGGCATAGGCATAAATACTGTCCTCATGGCTTACAAATTTTCCNATAAGTTCATTGGGCAACCTAAGGCTATATGCTTTTTCTTTTATNACAGGAATGATATCTAACTTATACGACGGGTTTAAAAAACGAAGCNCCTCAATATCAACNTTTAANACTTCGGAAACTTGTTTTAGGCTAATCATTTTCTTCACCCTAACCGTATCTGTTGCTATATACGGNATTGGGGTTTTAAGAGGTTTAAACCCATGTTCTTCGGCANATTCAAAAATATAATAGGTGGCCAAAAATGCGGGTAAATATCCTGCGGTTTCNCGAGGTAAAAAATGCCTGATGTTCCAATAATTAGTATGGCCCCCTGAACGTCTTATGGCTTTTGTAACATTTCCCGGACCAGAGTTATACGCCGCTAAGGCCAAATCCCAATCCTTAAAAATTTTGTGCAAACTTAAAAGGTATTTAGACGCGGCTATGGTGGCCATTTGAGGATCTGAACGCTCATCAACATAAGAACTCACATCTAAACCAAACTGCTTGCCGGTAGTAAACATAAACTGCCACAAGCCTGTGGCGCCTACTCTTGATCTTGCCCTNGGATTAAAGGCTGACTCGACAATAGCTAAATATTTAATTTCGAGAGGGATATTTTGCCTGTCCAGCTCTTGCTCAAACAAAGGNAAATAGTATNCGCTCAAAGACATCAACCGCTCTAAGGNTTGTCTTCGTGTTTTTAAATACCGTTTTATAACGCTTTCAAGGCTGGGGTTGTATTCAATATTAAATGGTGTTTTAGCATTTAATTCAGCCAAACGCATCTTTAAAGTGTCTGTTGAAAGCTGAGGATATTCAACAGTTTCATCGCTTTGCTGAATGACTTCAGCAGACATTTCAACATAAGCACTCGTATTATACTTATAAAGTTCTTGCCGCCAAAGGCTGTCCATTTTTGAAGCCAAAGCAAGATCCTGAAGNCCGTTATTAATAGAATCGCCTTTGATTTCAAGGGCTAAGCCTCCAGTCTTCAACTNGGTGTTANGCACAAGNTTTTGAGAAACAGCAATTGAATCGNGNTGNGATCTGTTCTGTTTTTTTAATTCTGTCTTTGTCGGATTGCTTTGTGCCCTTAACAGGCTAAGGTTTAAAAAACAAAGCAGGCTAAAATAAATGACCCTCATGGTTTGGTTTAAGACCGCAAAGATAACAATATCTCNGNAGTTAATTTTAAACCCTNTTAGCTTGTTGTTTATTTACCTCTTCTCTCCTGNAATAGAGTTAATACTTACTTTAGTTTCGGTTTTATTTTAATATTTTTGCAGCAAATAGCCGTCTAACATTTTAAATGGTCCAAGAGGAATGTTGATGGTTTTTTTATAAATTTGAAAACAACAATAAATGAAACTTTATTATTCAATTTTTATATTATTTTTCTTGTCCTTCACNCCTAGTTTTGCTCAAGAAAACCCCTTTACCTTTAAATGGGACAATGGCTTTAAATTAGAAAGCNAAGACAAGGCTTTTAAGTTAAAATTTGGTGGGCGCGTTATGGTTGATCACGCCAATTTTTCACAAAATGACGCTTTAGACATAACTTTTGGTCACTTAGAAACCGAAAACGGCACCGAGATTAGACGGGGTCGTTTTTTTATATCGGGACTTATCTACCAAAATATAGAGTTTAAAATAGACGTTGATCTTACCGGAGGAAAAACCACTTTAAAAGATGCCTATATTGGCATTAAAGATATTCCGGTGATAGGCAACCTGCGCATTGGTTCGGTTAAAGAGCCCTTCGGAATTGAAGTCCTTACCAGTAGTAAATACATCTCCTTAATGGAACGGGCTTTACCTATTAGTTTTATTCCGGTTCGCAATAGCGGAATTATACTTTTTAACGATTTTCTCAACAAACGTCTCTCGGCTCAGATTGGCGCTTTTAGAAATGCCGATGCTAACGGCAACGATATTGCCG
>JAESQB010000192.1 GCA_016765375.1 Flavobacteriaceae bacterium
CCCTTCTAGCATAGCCACTGATGGATCTACAAAGAGGGAAGTTCTTATTTTATTTCGTTTAAATTCAGAAATGACTTCCGATAAAAAGGATTTATTTTTAATAGTATCCCAGCCAGNGTTTGAAGTAATAGCATCTACAGCATCAGGCACTAAGGTAACTTGGGTGGGTTTCACCTCAAGCACAAGATCAATAAATTTTGGAATGGGATTGCCTTCAATATTATACTCGGTAGNCACTACCGCTTTTAAGTCTCTAGCGTCTTGGTACTTTATATGCCTCTGGTCTGGCCTAGGGTGTATGGTAATGCCTTGAGCTCCAAATTCCTGAATATCCTTAACAACTTGAATCAAATTAGGCACATCGCCCCCCCTGGAATTACGCAGGGTTGCAATTTTATTTACATTTACACTTAGTTTNCACATAAAAGAATTTTTAAAAGAGCAAAAATACGATTTGAAATTTTTAAAATTGAACTCCTCTCGAGTTTTTTTGAAGGTAAAAAATAGGAGCTCAATAAATTTAATAGCCCGAAAAAGGCTNGCACGAGGTAATTTTGATTAATTTGCATATAAATTACTCCCATTGTGAATTCTCAGCTTTATATTATAAACGACATTAACCCTTTTACAGACCAGAGCCCTGTAAAAGAGGTTCAGCATGTTTTTAATCATCTCACGTATTCACATATCCCTTTAAAGAAAGACGATCATTATATGGGTTGTATCTCTGAGACCGACGCTGCCTGTTTTGACACCGATAAGACTCTAGGACACTACCTTCACTCTTTAGAAGATTTTTTTGTNAGGGATTTTACCAACTGGTTGGATGTGCTAGAGGCCTTTGCTCAAAACAACTGCAATATCATGCCCGTTTTAGACAAAAACAATAAGTACCTGGGTTATTATGAATTGGGAGAAGTTATCGCATTATTTAACGAAACGCCATTTTTAAACGAANCTGGAGGTATTATAGTTATCGAAAAAGGCATGTTTGAATATTCTTTTAGCGAAATTTGTCAAATCATCGAGACCAACGACGCTAAAGTATTAGGCGTTTTTATTTCGAAAATCGAAAAGGATGTGGTGCAAGCCACCATAAAAATAGGGCAAACAGGCATAAACCCAATAGTACAAACCTTTAGACGTTATGGTTATAATATAGTGTCTAGTCATAACGAAGATAAATTTTTAGAAAATTTAAAAGACCGTTCTGACTATCTGGATAAATATTTAAACATCTAAGTAAGGAATGATTAATTTATACGCTAATACCATTTTTAAACCTCAAGAAATTCATTTTTTTAAAATTTGTTTTTCTCTTTAAATTTATTCGCTTTTGAAAGTTGCAATTTACGGTCAGTTTTATCATGAGAATTCGGAAAAGTATATCGCCCTCTTATTGGATGTTTTACAAGCCAATGGGATAGAGGTGATTATAGAAAAGAATTTTTTAAATCTTATCAGTAAAAATAATAAAACGGGCGCCTCTTACACACAATGTCCTGTTTTTGAGACCTTAGACAAAAGTTACGATTTTTTTTTTAGCATAGGGGGCGACGGTACTATTTTAAGATCCATCACTTTTGTGAAAAATTTAGGAATCCCTATAGTAGGTATAAACACAGGGCGTTTGGGGTTTTTGGCTACCATTCAAAAAGAGGAAATTAAAGACAGTGTTGCCAAAATACTCAATAAGGAATATAGCATTTCTCAACGAGGGCTTATAACTATTTCAACAGTTCCTATAAATAATGATATTGCAGACTGTAATTTTGCTTTAAATGAGATTGCCATAAGCCGAAGAAATACCTCGGCTATGATTAAAATAGAGGCGCATTTAAATGAAGAGCATCTCACATCGTATTGGTCTGACGGTCTTATTATTGCAACACCTACAGGCTCTACAGGTTATTCTCTAAGCTGCGGAGGCCCTGTAATAGATCCAGAAAACAATAATTTTATTTTAACACCTATAGCGCCTCACAACCTGAATGTAAGGCCATTAGTAATTTCAGATGATACAACAATAAGCCTAAAAGTTTCTGGGCGGGAAGACAGCTTTTTTGTGTCTCTAGACTCCAGAATCACTACCATAACTAACGATACAGTCATCACCTTAAGAAAAGCCGATTTTAAAATTAACATCATTCAATTAAAAAATAACAGCTTCTTAAAAACCCTACGCAAAAAACTTTTATGGGGGGAAGATAAGCGCAATTAAGAATGCTTTAAACAATAAAACTTTATATTATTTGTTTATCTACAGAGAGTTTTTTTNAAAATTNAGATAAGCAAAGTTTATTGTTATATTTGCAAGCTTTTTACTGTTTATGAAGTACTTAATAACTGTAATTATTTTTTTATTGATTGTTTTTCCTTCACAATCTCAGACCTATGAAATAGGGGCTTTGATTGGTGGCTCAAACTATATAGGTGATATTGGAAAAACCAATTATATAGCACCAAATAATTTGGCTTTTGGAGGACTTTTTAAATGGAATAGAAGCAGCAGGCATTCGTTTAGATTTTCGCTTCTATATGCTGAATTAGAAGGTAATGATAAAGACGCCTCTTCTGCGAGAAGACAATCAAGAGATCTTAGTTTTAGCAATACAGTTTTAGAAGCATCGGCAGGCTTAGAATTTACCTTTTGGGATTTTGACATGTATGATGGGAAGCCAGCGGCATCTCCCTATTTATACACTGGCCTCACTTATTTTAAATATGATGCTTTATTTTTAGATACCGACAAGCGTATAAAAAAGTTTGATACCGCCTGGGATTTTGCGATTCCTATCGTGTTGGGATATAAAACCTCTGTTGGAACAAAGCTAGTTTTAGCCTTTGAAATAGGTGCCCGATATACTTTTACAGACAATTTAGACGGTACTAACCCTAATAAAAGTAAAAGTAGCGACAATAATCTTAAATTTGGAAACATAAACAGTCAAGATTGGTATGTTTTTACGGGTATTTCACTAGCCTTTTCCTTTGGGAGACAACCTTGTTATTGCAACTTCTAGCTTATGGAACAAAAAAACACTCTAGACCTTAAAAACCTACCAAGTCACATTGCCATTATCATGGATGGTAATGGCCGCTGGGCTAAACAAAAAGGTCTGTCTAGAACCCAAGGTCACAGAAACGGCGTAAAAGCAGTGCGAAGTATTATAGAAGGGTGTCGGGAAATNGGCATTCCCCATTTAACACTTTATGCTTTTTCTACAGAAAACTGGAAACGCCCAAAACTAGAGGTAAAAGCCCTGATGCACCTCTTGGTAACCTCCTTAAGAAAAGAACTAAAAGGCCTGCAAGACAATAGCATAAAACTAAATGCTATTGGCGATTTAAAAGCACTTCCTAAAATTACTCAAAAAGAATTTGCAGAGGTCATTGAAAAAACAAAACACAATACTGGCATGACTTTAACGCTAGCTATAAGCTATGGTTCTAGGGACGAAATCATAAAAACTCTTAAAGAGATTAGTCTTAAAGTTAAAAATAGTATAATTTCGCACGAAAATATTGATGAAAAGGTAATAAATGAGCATCTTTACACACAAAANTTGCCCGATGTTGACCTTTTAATACGGACCGGTGGAGAGCAGCGAATAAGTAATTTTCTATTATGGCAGATCGCTTATGCCGAATTGTATTTTTCTAAAATACTTTGGCCAGACTATAGAAAAGAGCATCTTCGCGATGCGATAAATAATTATCAAAATAGAGAACGACGATTTGGAGAAATTAGCGAGCAACTTGAGTAGTATTATCTTTACGAAAAAACAATTTAAGCTTTTATGGCTTAGTTTTGCCATGCTTTTATTGGCACTTCCTGTTTTAGCCCAGAAAAAAGATCTGGATCAAGGTAAGAAGTATGAAATACGAAAAATTACGGTTAGTGGGGTACAAAGTTATAATCCACAAACGGTAGTTGCCTTTACTGGTTTAAGAGTCAAAGACAAAATTTTTATACCTGGAGAACGCATTAGCGGGGTGATAAAAAAATTATGGGATCAGAATTTATTTTCGGACATCAACTTTTTCGTAACCGCTATTGAGGGTGATTTAATTGACCTTGAGATTAATATTACAGAACTTCCNACACTTAACNACGTTAATGTNNTAGGCATTAAAAAACGTAAAGAAAAAGAGTTAATAAGCGATAATAAATTAAAAAAAGGAACCAAGATCACCAAAAACCTTATCGCCACCACCAAAAGCTACATCACTAAAAAATACCGCGCCAGTGGATTTTTAAACACTCAGGTTNTTATTAGCACTCCAACTGTAAAAGACACTACAGATTCTAAAAAGAACTTGCGCAATATGAACATTGATATTAACACAGGGCCACGTGTAAAAATTGATGAAATAAATTTTATTGGCACCTCTCAATTATCAAAAGCTAAATTGCAAAAGGTGATGAAAAACACCAAACAAAAGAAAATATATCGCTTTTGGAAACGTTCAAAATTTATTCCAAGTGATTTCGAGGATGACAAGCTTGCTATAATTAAAAAATACAAAGAAAAAGGGTATCGTGATGCTCGAATCATTCAAGATACCATTATAACAAATGAAGGCCAGAATATTAGCATAAACCTAAGCATTGAAGAAGGCAATAAGTATTATTTTGGTGATATTCGTTTTATAGGAAATAGCGTTTATACCAACAGACAACTACAAAGAACTTTAGGTATAGATAAAGGCGACACCTATAATGGNGTTTTACTTGAAGAGCGCATTGCAGACAATTCTTCTCCTGATGCTAACGATTTGACCAACCTTTATCAAAATAACGGCTATTTGTTTTCAAATATTAATCCTGTTGAGGTAAACGCTCAAAACGATACCATTGATTTNGAAATCAGAATAAACGAAGGCAAGTTGGTTCATTTCAATCACATTACTGTTGTTGGTAACGACAAAACTAACGATCACGTGATTTACCGTGAAATTCGCACCAAACCCGGACAAATATACAGCAAAAGTGCTGTGGTAAGAACCATAAGAGAATTAGGGCAATCGGGGTACTTTGACCCTGAACAATTAGAACCCGATTTTTTAAATCCTGATCCTAACAACGGAACCATAGACGTTCAATACAAACTTGTTGAAAAGGGAGCCAGCCAAATTGAACTACAAGGTGGTTTTGGTGGAACCGGTTTTGTAGGAACCGTTGGTCTTTCATTTAACAACTTTTCTATTGGAAATATCTTTAAAAAAGANGCTTGGAAACCCCTACCTATGGGAGACGGACAAACCCTATCTTTAAGAGCACAAGCCAGTAGCTTTTTTCAAACCTATAGCCTNTCCTTTATAGAACCATGGCTAGGNGGNAAAAANCCNAAACANTTAAGTATTTCTTTTTCAAATTCAATACAATTTCTNTTNGANAATAGAACNGGTCAAGCCGATAAGAGTCGTAAATTTGCTATAACCGGTGCATCTATTGGTATGGCAAAACGTTTAAGATGGCCTGATGACTTTTTTACCTTATCACATGCTATAAGCTTTCAACATTTTAACTTGAAAAATTTTAATACCGGACTCTTTACATTTGGAAACGGTACGTCAAACAACCTGTCATACACCATAGCCTTGAGTAGAAATGACAAATTTACAAATCCCATTTACCCCTTGGGAGGATCAGAGTTTAGCCTTTCAGCAAAATTTAGCCTCCCCTATTCAGCATTTAATAATGTAGATTATAAAGGCTTAGCAGAAGAACGAGAAACTCTTGACTTAAACAATACTGATGATCGAAATCGCATCGCCGAAATTGATCAAGAACGTTTCAAGTGGTTAGAATTTTATAAAATTAAATTTAAAGGTGAATGGTATACAAGAATATTTGGCAAATTAGTCTTAAAAACACAAACCGAATTTGCNTTTCTAGGCGCCTATAATAANNACCGNGGTGTCATTCCATTTGAACGCTTCTTTATTGGAGGGGACGGTTTAGGAAGAAATAATTTAGACGGTAGAGAAATTGTACAATTAAGAGGGTATCCCAATCAGTCCCTCTCTGGACAAGATGGTGGTACTGTTTANGATAAATTCTCTTTAGAATTACGNCATCCCATTACCCTAGCACAACTNGCATCTATTTATGTCCTTGGCTTTGCAGAAGCNGGCGCCTCTTACGATGGCTTTAAAAACTTTAATCCATTTGATGTAAAACGCTCTGCTGGCATAGGATTACGTATATTTATGCCTGCATTTGGATTACTAGGTCTTGATTTCGCCTATGGCTTTGACCCAGTACCTGGCACTATTGGTCCGAATGGCTGGGAAACCCATTTTATAATTGGTCAACGTTTTTAACTTTGGCACGATATTTATAACAACCTATTATAGGTATGAAATCTAAGTTAATATTTTTAATGTTATTGCTGCTGTGTGTTGGTGCATCTGNCCAACGTGGCGCTCGCATTGGCTATATTGATATGGCGTATATCCTTGAAAATGTTCCCGAATACAAGGCAGCCACTACCCAATTGGAAACAAAGGTTGAGAAATGGCAAAAAGAAGTTGAGAAACTACATGCTCAAGTAGAACAAATGAAATTGAACCTGAGTAATGAGCAGGTATTACTTACTAAAGAGCTTATTGAGGAACGCGAGGAAGAAATAGAATTAAAAGAGGCTCAAATATCAGACTACCAACAAAAACGATTTGGACCACAAGGTGATCTTATAAAGCAAAAAAAACAATTAATACAACCTGTACAAGACCAGGTGTTTAATGTGATTCAGGAAATAGCAGCCAATAGAAAATACGATTTTATTTTTGACAAATCAGCAGATATTGTTATGTTGTACGCCGCAAAGCGGCATGATATTAGTGATTTGGTCTTGCGATTTATAAATAGATCTAATAAAAGAAAGCAACTAGATACTAAAAAAGAAAAAAAGGACGTAGAAAAAAGAGATGCGCTTTCTTTTGAAGAAGATAAAGAAGTTACTAAGAGGGAGCTAGAGATTGAAAAAAATAAAAAAGCTAAAGAGGACAGAAGAAATAAACTGGTTGAAGAAAAAAAGAAACAACGTGACGAAAAAATAAACGAAGCTAAACGAAAGCGTGATGAACGAATTGAAGCCACAAAACAAAAAAGAGATTCTATAATAGCTTCTAGAAAAAACAAAGCACCTAATACAATAAATAGTGCTAAGGATGAAAAAACAAAAGCACCAAAAACAAAGGATAGTCCGGATCCTAAAAATAGTGCTAAAGAAGAAAAAAAGAGAATACGTGACTCTATTAGAGCCATAAAAAAGGAAGCATTTGAAGCAAGACGTAAAGAATTTATAGAAAGACGTCAGCAACAGTATGATTCTATAGTAAAGCTAAGAGAAGAGAAAAAAGCTAAAAGAAAAGCACAAAAAAAGAAGGCTTCAGAATCTGAAGACGACAATGATAATTAATAATTAACACTATAATTTAAATTAAACACTTAATAACTATTACAATGAAACAATTCAAATCTTTAATCGTAGCGTTGGTGATGATTGTTGGAGCTACAAGTTTTGTAAATGCCCAATCAAAAATAGCACATATTAATTCACAAGAATTAGTTGCTTCTATGCCAGAAATGAGAGCGGCACAAAGCCAATTAGAAAAAGTTCAAAAAACTTATGAAGTCGAACTCAAAACATTAAATGACGAGTTTAATGCCACCGTAACAAAATATGATGGTGAAGCGTCTTCAAAAACTCAGGAAGAAAATGCAAAACGCGTACAGGAAGTTCAGGAACTGCAAAACAGAATAAACGACTTTCGTCAAACTGCTTTAAAAGATTTAGAGCAAAAACAAAACGATTTATTCAAGCCTATCATTGAAAAAGCACGTAAAGCCATTCAAAAAGTTGGTAGAGCACAAGGATATCAATATGTTATTGATGTAGCCGGAAGTGGCGTTATTCCTTTTGAAGGCCCAGATCTTTTGGCAGCTGTTAAAAAAGAATTGGGAATTTAAAATTAAATTCTTTTAAAAAAAAATCAAAAAACTGCTTACTATATTGTGAGCAGTTTTTATTTTTATAGACATGAATACAAAGGCTATTGGTTTTTTTGATTCTGGAGTTGGTGGGATTTCTATATGGAAAGCCGTACAGGCTCTTTTACCTTTTGAGAACACCATATACCTTGCCGATTCAAAAAATGCACCTTACGGTTCTCAAAGTCAAGAACGTATTATTGAACTCAGTATTAAAAACACCGATAAGCTTATAGATCTGGGCGTAAAAATAATTATAGTGGCTTGTAACACAGCTACAACAAACGCCATAGAAGTATTAAGAGCGCGGTATAAAATTCCATTTATCGGCATAGAACCAGCCATAAAACCCGCTATATTAAAAAGTAAAAACAAAAACATTGGGGTATTAGCTACCAAAGGCACGCTAAGCAGCACCTTTTTTTCTGATAAAACAGATCGTATTTCAGAAGATATAAACCTNACCGAGGTTATAGGTCAAGGTCTTGTTACTCTAATTGAAGCAAATAAAATAGANTCTAATGANATGGAGGANTTATTAAAAACCTATCTCCAACCCATGTTAAAGGCTAATATCGATTATTTGGTATTAGGCTGCACCCATTATTCCGCTTTAATTCCAAAAATAAAAACNCTCTTACCACCCCATATTAGCATTATAGATTCGGCAAATGCAGTGGCNCAACAAACACAAAACATATTGCAGGAGCNGGGTTTAAATAGAGCCAAAAACACCTTGCCATCCTATCATTTTTTAACNAATAGCTCAACAGAAACCATTTCGACATTTATAAAAAATTATCCCAAAGCAAGTATCGAATTCTTAAATTTTTAAAAACCGCTTCTTTAAGAATAATTANTTTACAGCAGGGCAATTACAATCGTAAGGAAGGCGCCTTTGACCAAAATTAAAACCCAGNGTTATTTNATGAAACCCTCCACTATCAAAACGTACAGTGCCTACCTGATACGTATAGGTATAAGCAAATAAGAAACGTTTGTAGTTTANNCCNAAAATTGGACTNATATTCTGCAATTTTTGATCCTCTATCTTATCCCCATTTAAAAACTCGGCACCNCCAAANCTTCGTCTATAAGAGAGTCCTGCCCAAAGTTTACCAAAACCCACTTGTCGATAGGTCTTAAAATTAATATCGATGCTTTTCTCTCCNGTGCGTTCTATAAGNGAAAAAAGCAAAGAGGGCTCATAANNCCAATCCGAATTAAAATTTCCAAGAGCATAGGCCGCAGAAAGCACATAGCGCCTTTGATTATTGGATTCAAACTTTTTAGAAAAATTATTGCGGTTCCTAAAAATTAAATTCCGAATCGTAAAATGGGTGGAGAAATTTAAAAAATTATACGACATCCCAACATCTATATTAAAATAAGACGTGCTTTGAAGAATGCCCGAAATAACAGGATCAAAATCACTGAGATCAAATTTAGTCTCATCCAAACGCGATTGTATAACCCCAGCACTCAAACCAAAAGAAAGTTGGTTTAAATCAACCTCATTTCTAGACAATAAAATATGGTGTGCGAAGGTTAAATAACCACCCGTTTGAGAATTAAAGCCATTTTTATCGTTAAACACTATAGCCCCTATTCCAGACCTATATCCTATGCGGGAATTAAATGAAAGCGTTTGCAAATTCGGAGCCTCGTTTTGACCAAACCATTGTTTGCGAGCCGTTGAACGTACTTGATTAGTATTAGCTGCACCAGCCATTGAAGGATGTAACAAATATAAATTATCTGAAAAATAATCTAAATAAACAGGAATCCCCTCTTGTGAATAACCAAGGTGAAATAAAAAACCCAGNACAATTATACATGNATTTCTCAAAGTCATGGAAACTTTTTTATCAGTGGGACAATTTTTGAATTTTGTGAGCAATTAGTACACATTCATCAATATTTTAAATATCTTTTTCATTACTGGAAGATTCATCTAAATTAAGCAATTTTTTAAAGTGTATTCTTTATTCAACACTTTATATTCATCCATCAAAATCATGATCNCAATAAATCGGTTAAACTTAATAAAAAATATTTTAAATAAGCACACTAATAAAAAAGCATNTTATTAAAATATTNTTACCCNTTAAAAAAATNNAATGTAATCTAAACATTCTCCATCTTACNCCTTATTTTTTTTATAACGGTTTTTATTAANAAAAATTTTATTNNCCATAAATTCTTTAGCATTTATAAANGTAAAATTTCATTGCTCTCGTTAAAATCACAATCTCTATACCAAATAGTTCACTAGTTTTCTTAATTTAGCTTTTGAAACAAGACACAGTGAAATATATTGAAGATATTGGTTCTTATTTTATAATGCTCAGTAATGTATTTAGTAGACCCACAAAAAGAACCGTTTTAAAAAATTTAATATTTAAGGAAATTAACGATCTAATCATTGGTTCTTTAGGTATTGTAGCCTTTATTTCATTTTTTGTAGGAGGGGTAGTTGCNATACAAACAGCCTTAAACATAAGCAATCCACTAATCCCAAAATATCTAGTAGGTTTTGCCACTAGGCAATCTATAGTATTAGAATTTGCGCCCACCTTTATTTCTATTATCATGGCAGGGAAAATGGGTTCATACATAACTTCCAGTATTGGCTCAATGAGGGTTACCGAGCAAATTGACGCCCTCGAAGTTATGGGCATTAATCCTTTAAACTATTTGATATTTCCAAAAATTATAGCCCTTTTATTTTATCCTTTTGTGATTTGTATTTCTATGTTTTTAGGGATTTTAGGCGGATGGGTCGCTGGAGTTTATGGCGGTTTTAGTACCTCACTACAGTTTATAGAAGGACTTCAAATAGATTTTATCCCCTTTCATCTGTTTTANGCCTTTTTAAAAACCTTTATTTTTTCTTTTATTTTGGCCACAGTACCATCCTGGCACGGTTATTTCATGAAAGGAGGTGCCTTAGAGGTAGGTAAAGCCAGTACAAATGCATTTGTTTGGACCAGTGTATTAATTATTCTGACCAACTANATCATCACTCAATTACTATTAAGCTAATGATTAAAGTAGAACAAATACACAAAAGCTTTGGGGATGAAGAGGTATTACAAAATATCACGACCTCTTTTGAACAAGGAAAGACAAATCTTATTATTGGGCGAAGCGGTAGTGGGAAAACTGTTTTTTTAAAATGTCTTTTAGGCTTATTAAAGGCCGATAAAGGAAATATATACTTTGCCGGCAAAGCTTTAAACCAGATGACCGAANACCAATATCGCGATTTACGTGAAGACATGGGTATGGTTTTTCAAGGCAGTGCCCTTTTTGATTCGATGACTATAGAAGAAAATGTTATATTTCCCTTAGAAATGTTTGCTAAATATCAAAAAGGTGAAATGTTAGATAGGGTNAACGAAGTTTTAAAACGGGTTAATCTCGAAAATGTAAACANAAAATTCCCCTCAGAAATATCGGGAGGCATGCAAAAACGTGTGGCTATAGCCAGAGCCATCGTTAATAATCCTACCTTTTTGTTTTGCGACGAACCCAATTCAGGATTAGACCCCAAAACCGCCATCTTAATTGACAACCTCATACAAGAGATCACCAAAGAATACAACATCACCACAGTAATTAATACCCACGATATGAATTCGGTGATGGAAATTGGTGAAAAAATTGTCTTTTTAGAAGAAGGACGCCTGGTTTGGCAAGGCGATAATACCGAAATTCTTAACTCTGATAACAAGACCATTGTAGATTTTGTGTATTCTTCAAACCTTTTTAAAAAAATTAGAGCCCTTCAACTCAAAGNTCAATAACACCATAGCTTTAATCGTCTAANCCCATTTCTGAAATCTTCAAATTNTCTAACCTTNATTTAAACTTAAACCATTGCGATAATTTTCTAAGGTTTTTTTGTTTGATGGTATCAGCCAAATCAGCTTTCCATGCCACNNTAAANACAATAAGGGTATCGANNTTTTCAAAATTTGAAACATAGGTTTTCGAATAACTTATGGTTTCTAAATTTTCATAATTAATTTTCGCTTCNCGNCTTAAATTCTCAAAAGGNATTTTATCNTTTTCTAAGGGGCTAAGTTCAGCCACTTTTTCTTCGAGAAACCTTATTTTTTGACTCTGACTCAATAAATCTAAAGAATCTCTTGAGCGCAATTCTTCCATATAACGCAGGTTGTCTATATTCTTTGATTTATTTTGATTAAAAATAAGTTNGGTATTCTTTAAAGACGGNTAATTTGTTAATCTGTGCCTCAATAAGGCTATAGAAGTTTCAGGAACTTCATCCAAGCCAAAGGAATTTAATTCAATAATNCTTTTCTCATTCTCATTTTCAGAATATCTGTAAATGGCATTGTTTTTTACATATTCGGCGTGAGGTAAAGCAGTGAGCTCGGTAGCTATAAATTGTATAGCGTCTTTTTTAAAATTACTTTGTTTTAAAACCGTGTAAAAGGTGAAGCCTGCCGGAATCATCGCCAATAAAGCCACTAAAGATACCACCCTTGCCGTCGTTTTACGACGTTTAGAATTGGCATACTTGAGCATAGGAAAGCGCAAAAGCTTTAAAACTATAAAAGTAGCTAAGGCGATAAAAATTGTATTGATAAGAAATAAATACAGTGCTCCCCAGGCAAAGCGCAAGCCTTTATTGAGATCTTCAAATGATAAGGCCAATCCATAACCTACAGTACATAATGGCGGTATTAATGCCGTTGCTATGGCCACACCAAAAATAACACTGGCTATGGTTCCTTTTTTAGTTCTTGCGATAATTAAAGCCAGGCCACCAAAAAAAGCAATGAGCACATCTCTAATATCAGGTTTGGTTCTGGCAAAAAGCTCAGAGGTTTCTTCGCTTAAAGGAAAGGTCTTAAAGAACAAAAAAGCAGTTAAAACACTTAAAACGACCATCACCCCAAAGTTGATAAAAGATTTTCTAAAGGTATCTATATCGTTTATGGCTATGGATAATCCCAAACCTAAAATGGGTCCCATTAAAGGTGAGATTAACATGGCTCCAATTACCACTGCCGTTGAGTTTGCATTAAGTCCTACCGAGGCCACAACCACCGAACACATAAGAATCCAAGCCGTAGCGCCTCTAAACGAAACATCTTCCTTAATAGCCTCTACAGTACTCATTCTATCGGTGTCTGCTCTAAAATCAAGCAGGTCAATAAGAAATGCTTTTAGACTTATCCACAAGCCTTTAGCTTCTTCTTTTATAGCTTCTTTATGATCTGTATTTTCAAAATCGTTTGATTTAATATCTTGTTGCATCTTGAAAGAAGATTTTAATTATTCGAATTTTTGTTTGACCGCCTTACTAATTTCTTTGATCTCTTGTTCTTTATGTTTTGGCACAATGAGTAAAACATCATCCTTATCCACAATAATATAATCCTCTAAACCTTCTACGACAACCTTTTTGTTAGCTGCCGCATAAATTAAATTTCCTGAAGCATTCTCTAGTATGGCCTTGGCATTTATAACCACATTGGAGCTGTTCTCTTGTTTTAACTTAGAATATAAGGCCCCCCAAGTTCCGAGGTCACTCCAATCAAAATTAGCGGATAATACCGATACATTTTTGGCCTTCTCTAAAATACCATAATCTATAGAAATATTTTCGGCATCATGGTATTCTTTATCTATAAAAGCGGTTTCGTTTGAAGTATTATAATGAGGCATCCCCTTTTCAAAAAGGGTGTACATGGTATTTAGATTTTCCTGAAAAGCTTTTAATATAGATGCCACAGACCAAATAAAAATACCGGCATTCCACAAATAATTACCTTCCAAAAGAAATTGCTTTGCGGTTTTTAGATCTGGTTTTTCGGTAAATTTAATCACCGGTTTTATTGTATGGTCGCTTTCTTTATCAAATTTAATATAGCCATAACCTGTATTGGGAAAGGTTGGTTTTATGCCTAAAGTCATCAACACCTCTTCTGTTTTACAGGCATCAAAACTTGTTTTTATTTGATTTACAAACTCGGCTTCGTCTTCAATCCAGTGGTCACTGGGAGCCACTAGCATTAGGGCATTGGGATTTCTTTTTTTAATTTTTAAAGCAGCCATCAGAATACAAGGTGCCGTATTGCGCATGGCAGGCTCTAAAACCAATTGAGCATTTGAAATTTGAGGCAATTGCTCTAAAACAAGCTCCTTATATGCCGCATTGGTAAGAATTAGAATTTGATCTTGTGGAATGATTTTATTAAGCCTGTTAAATGTATTCTGAAGTAAACTCTCTCCAGTGCCCAACAAATCATGAAACTGTTTTGGAAAACGCTCTGTACTCACCGGCCAAAACCGAGAGCCAATGCCACCAGCCATTAAAACTGCGTAATAATCATTTTTCATGTGTCTTTATTATTATTTTAGATATCATGTTGGTTTCATCTGTCCTTATTATTGTTTTAGAGGCATTTCAAAATTAAAGCTTTGTATAATCTCA
>JAESQB010000193.1 GCA_016765375.1 Flavobacteriaceae bacterium
TGAGGCATGTTTTGTTTCGTACGGGAGTTTTCAATATAGGTTATACCGGTTTCTTGCCAGGTTTTAAAAGAGGGCGTACCCATTTGAAATCTCGCTTTATAATCTGATACGCCAGCCCAGGTTAATACCGAAGTAATGCGGGTATCTTCCTCAGCCTTTATTACAACGATGCCTGCCCCACGACTATGCCCTACCAAACTAATGGAACGGGCGTCTATTTCTGAACTATAACCATTATTGTCAAACACCCAGTTGATAACGGTATTTAAATCGTCTAATTCTTTTATATAATTGTTTTGAGCGAAGGCCTCTAAATCGGGAAAATCTATAGGGTTCTCGACAGTACCACCGTTATGAGAAAAATTAAATTTTATAAAAACAAAATCTTCTTGAGCAAAATAATCGCCCACAAGTGACCATGCTCCCCAGTCTTTAAAACCTTTATAACCGTGACATAAAATAATTACCGGTTTAGGGGTTTGGTTTTTTTTAAAATAAATATCGGCAACAATAGGTTTGTGTTGGCCATTAAGTTTAATGTTGTTTACTTTAGTTATCATGGTGCTTTTCAATAAAAGGAATATTTGGGTTACAAATTTCTAAGATAAGTTTTTTTAATTCTACTTTATAATCGTTTAGTACCTCNTGGTTAATAATAGGNTTTGACTTATTGCCTGGGNTTTCTTTTTTGGCAAAGGGAATAAANCCTGCTTTTAAATTTTTAAACGAAATAATTCCGGCCTGTGCCTCTTCAATAGGCTTATTCGAATTCAGCATTAAAGCATANNCCAAAACCTGAATGATCTTATGGTATTTATAATCGCTACTTAGGTCTTCCCATTGGCTTATTTTTAAGTCTGACAACTCTACCTTTCCTGTTTTATAGTCTATAATTNGCAATTGGCCATTTAGCTCATCAACACGATCTACGATGCCTCCGATAAACACCGGAAAATCTAATTGAGAAATTTCCAATTGGGTTTTGAGCTTTGTTTCTAAGGCAATGATTTTAATTTGCGCCGCTTGTTTTAATGCCTTTATTTCAAAATTCAGGAAATTGGTAACGTACTGTTTAGCGACTTCAAAGATAATACGGTTTTTCCCATGATTAAAATCGCCTTTTTTATAAGCCNTTTTAAATTCTGAAGTGACCATCTCTGGGGCTTTTTTAAGTGCAGCATTAAGGCCTTCTATACTTAAAAATTCACCTATAAAAGGCTTGTATAAANTGTATAAACTATCATGAACCACGGTNCCAAGTGTATTAAAGGCTATGGTTTCTTCAACTTCTTCCAAATCCTTTATCCCCAACACTTTTTTATTATAAAAATCTAAAGGGTTTCTTAAATAGGCTGTTAAAGCCGAAGGNGAAAAGCCATAATTTGCTAATGCTTTTAATTTCTCAAGAGCCGAGGGGGTTTTATTTANGCTNAATTCCTGCTGCTTAATAGGTTTGATACCAAGGCTTACCTTATGTTGAATAAGATTTATTTGAGAGGGTTTTTCTACTTCTAATTGGGTGAGAAATCTACTTTTTTCACCCCCGCCTAGTCCTTCGTTTTCAGTNTTATAAATTAAATACGCTTTTTTTACACGTTGTAATANCCTGTAAAAATGATAGGTNTATACAGCATCTTTTTCTTTATACCCNGGGAGGTNATACTGTTTTTTTAAATCGAAACTGATAAAAGAATTATTGCTCTTGCCGGAAGGCAGAACCCCTTCATTAACAGAGGTCATAATTAGGNTTTCAAAATCTAAACAGCGGGTTTCTAAAAGGCCCATAATTTGTAAGCCTGTTTGTGAATTTCCCTTAAAGTTTAAGGTTGTATGGGCAACGGTTTCTTTAAAAATACTTAGTAAAGAAGCNATNGTCTTTAAGTGNTTAAAATTATTATGTAGTGAAATAAGATTATTAAAAATTTGGTTAAACGTATAAAGGGTCTCCAATTCTATTTTATCCTCCTCTTTATAAGCAATGGCTTTAAGGCGATCTAAAATTGAGGTCATGGCCTTACACAATTGTAAAGGCTGGTTCTTATAATCTGTAAATAAAAGTTCAATTTCGGGTGCTTTTTGCTCAACTATGGCTTTAATTTGAGGNAATGANACCGANGTNATATTATANTTTGAAAGNTCCGAAATGATTTCTTGNGCNCCCGNTCCAATTAATTTTTGAGTGCTTGGTAAGAGCAGAATCTGAAAAAGATCTTTATAATAAAATGAAGCTTTATAACTGCTGTGAAATTTTATTAAGGCATTAAAAAAGATGNTTANGTTTGTTGATCTTAATGGGAAACCCATGGTAATGTTNACCTTTTTACAATTTTGNGGCAGGGAATTAAGCATGGGGATTAACAGGGTTTCATCGGCTAAAACCAATACGGTTTTATCGAGTTCATCAGAAGAAAGCGATTTTAAAATATTCCCTACATATTTTAGTTGTGAAATGGTTTTAGAGCTTCCAACCAGATNTATGTCTTTAGGATNTTGATAAGCCTTTGAAATTATGCTCGGATTATTGTTTTTAAAATACGGCCACGTTTTTAGGTAGCGTCTAATAAACAAGGAGGCGTCATGGTNATCCCTTTCTAAGAAATACTGATCGATATCCCACAATATTTTATTATTTNCTTGTTCTAAGAGCTCTTGAATAAGGTGCTGTTCGGCATTATTTAAGGCATTAAAACCTATAAAAAGGTGTTTTTTATTAGGATTGGCTTTTATATAGTGCTGAATATTAGCTGACGCTTCTCNATAAACNAGACCTTGATGNGCAANGCCTTTTTCTAATANGCAATNACAAAAAGCNTTATAATAGGGGTGNAGNGTCTTCCAAAACGAAATATAACGTCCTACCAGGGGGCTTTTNTNTTNATTAAAGACCCAATGGTTTAAATCTTGGATAGCACTTAGATAATTAAAGAAATTGGCTTGATGTATGAGATACCTNTCTATTTCGTTAAAGTCATTAAGTAAGGTNNTTGCCCAAGCAGAAAAAGTTTCAAAATCATCCTTTTCTTCTTCGGGTAAGGTTNTNAGATAAGTCTCATAAAAATATAAGAGCAGATTTATTGGAGGGGCTATTTTTAATGACGATATGTTTTCAACAAATTCTTCTATACTTAAAACTTGAGGCGCAAAAAGCGTTTCAGTATTCTGTTCTAATAGTTTTCGTTTTAAGACAAGTCCTGCTCTCTNNCTGGGTAAGATNATNNTNAGGCTTGATATATTATNATAGGGTTTTATATAATTAACAACGTCATCTAGGTATGTNATCATCCCCTAAAAATAAGAAACGCCTCCGAAAAATCGNAGGCGTTTNCTATATATTTGTGTTTTTAATTAAATTCTAGAATTAGTCTTTAATTAAGTTAATTTCTACACGTCTGTTTTGTTTTCTACCATCTCTGGTTTTATTTGAATNNATAGGTNTGTCTTCACCNTAACCTGCAGAGTTTAATCTAGAAGAAGAAATACCGTGAGANACTAAGTAATCTTTTACAGTTGNAGCTCTAGACTCAGAAAGTTTTTGATTAAAAGCAGTTCTACCTACACTATCGGTATGCCCATCAACAGTAAATCTAGCGTCAGTATATTTATTTAAAATACCTAAAATATNACCTAATACAATTTCAGACTGAGCTTTTATAGAAAATTTACCTGTGTCAAATAAAATGATTTTACCATATCCGTTAAGGGCAGCTTGAATTTCTTTTGTTAATTCAGGGCAACCATTGTTAGATGCTGGACCTGCTTTATGTGGACAGTTATCGTCTTTATCTAAAAGGCCATCACCATCGCTATCTGGCCATGGGCATCCGTTATTAGATGCTGGACCTGCTTCGTTTGGACAGTTATCGTCTTTGTCTAAAAGGCCATCNCCATCACTATCTGGCCATGGGCATCCNTTATTTTCTTTAGGACCTACTTCATTAGGACAACCATCTTGTGGGTCTGCAACACCGTCACCGTCAGAATCTGGACAGCCATTAAACTCGGCTAATCCGGCAGTATTAGGACAAGAATCTTCTGAATCTTTTATACCATCACCGTCAGAATCTGGACATCCATTAAATTCTTCTAGACCAGGGGTTTCTGGACAGTCGTCGTTTTTGTCATAAATACCATCTCCATCGGTATCTTTTCCACCAAATTTAATAGTAACACCTAAAGAATGTTGGAAGTGTTTAACTCCAAAATCGTCTTCGAAAGCATGTTTATAAGTAGATTGTAATTGTATAGCGAAAATATCTGACAACCAAAATCTAAATCCTGCCAATCCGTTTGCAGTACCAAAACCTATATCGCCAATCCAGGTATATCCACCTCCAAAACCAAGATAAGGATCTACCCATCCGTTTCCAAAAACTTTTCTAAAACTGTATTTAATTTCACCATCTACAGAAACATATGATAATTGTCTTACTCTAGCATCTCCAAATTTGTCAATTTTATTTATCGAACCAACAGCTGTAAACGTAAAGCCATCGCTAACATATCTTGAAACACTAACTCTTGATAAAGAATTGCTAAGGTTAAAATGATCGTTAAGATTAAAAAATTCTGAAAGAAAGCCTCCTTGAGTAGTTGCATCAGCATTATGAATAGCTCTGCCATCTAAACTAGACCCTATAGGGAAAAAGTCTACTGCGTTAAATCCAACCCCTATAGCCCAAGGGTTGTTCTCGTCTTGTGCATTTGCTGTACTAAAGCCAAAGACTAGCAAGCATGCAATTAAAAATCTGCTAAGATGTTTCATATTTGTAAAATTTAATTTTTTAAGTGTTAATTAAAGCAAAAATAACTTGTTAAATAATATTAACAAAGCCAAATCTAAGAAAAAAAAAACTAAATCCATTACATGTTTTACAAATAGACGCTTAATTAATCGATAATGTGTAAGGTTTTACCTATTTTATTGAAAGCACTTAATGCTTTGTCTAAATGCACTTTTGTATGTGCTGCCGAAAGCTGTACTCTAATCCTTGCCTGATCTCTTGGAACTACGGGAAAAAAGAAACCTATAACATAAATACCTTCTTCTAGCCATAAATCTGCCATTTGTTGAGACAACTTTGCATCATAAAGCATAACAGGGACTATAGCCGAATCGCCA
>JAESQB010000194.1 GCA_016765375.1 Flavobacteriaceae bacterium
CCTCATAACGATTTCGATTTTAATGTTGTGATTCGCAGTATATTGTACAATAAAAAAACCAAATATGTAAGTTGTGCTACGGGTGGGGCTATTACGGCAAATTCTATTATAGAAGACGAATATCAAGAATGTCTTATTAAGGCAGATGCTATGAAAAAGGTGTTGGGTGGTGAATTATGAATTACGAATTATGAATTATGAAGAAGCCATTAGTTAATAGTCTTTTCTCTCTTTTCTTTTTTCTCTTTCTTTTCTATGTTTTTTTCACTGTCATTGCGAGTGAAACAGTCTGTCCCGTCTATACGGGATGGCAATCTGCAACAATTCAACAGTTTGCCGCGTCAATCGTTCCTCTTTCCCTGCCTGCGGCAGGCAGGCTCGCAAAGACGTTTCTCTTCCCTATTCTCTTTTGCCTATTCCCTATTCTCTTTTGCCTAAGATTTAAAATCCTTAAATTTGCAAAATCAAATAATCAAACTAATTATTTTGCTTTCCCAGTTTAAAGATCATATCAATACGCATTTTCGTTTTTTAGAAGAAAAAAAACTTCTCTTAGCGTGTAGTGGTGGTGTTGATAGCGTAATACTTACTCATTTATGCCATCAATATGGTTTGAATATTAGTTTGGCGCATTGCAACTTCTCGCTTCGCGATGCCGAGAGTGATGCCGATCAAGAGTTTGTTGTTGATCTTGCTAAATCATTGAAAGTTAAACTGTTTTTAAAGCAATTTGATACCAAAGCTTTTTCCGAAGCAGAGAAAATATCAACTCAAATGGCTGCTAGGGAATTGCGCTATTCTTGGTTTAATGAACTCTGTAATGAACACGATTTTCAATTTGTTTTAACGGCCCATCATTTAGACGATAACCTGGAAACCTTTCTCATTAATTTAAGCCGGGGTACGGGCTTAAAAGGACTTATAGGTATTCCTGAAGTGAATGTAAATATAGTCAGGCCTTTATTGCCTTTTTCTAAATCTGACATTTTAAATTATGCCAGAAATAATGCTTTGACTTGGCGTGATGATTCAAGCAATAAAAGCGATGCTTATCTTAGAAATAAAATGCGCCTTAAGGTTATTCCTTCTTTAAAGGAAACCAATCCCGTTTTACTTCAAAATTTCAGTAAAACACAGGATCATTTAAACAGTAGCCAAAATTTAATTGATGATTATATGGCTATAATTAGCTCTCAAGTTCAAAAACAGGAGGGAGATACCTTAATTTTAGATTGTAAGAAATTATTAGAATTGCCTAATACTCAAGATGTTTTATACCAGTTATTACATGCATACGGGTTTACGCAGTGGCAAGATATTTATCAATTACTTTCAAGCCAGTCAGGAAAACAGGTGTTTTCTGAAAATTATTGTTTGTTAAAAAACAGAGAAAATTTAATCTTAACCAAACATTTTAAAAATTTAGAAAAAGAGTCTTATGAAATTTTGCAAAATATTAGCATTATAACTGACCCAATCACCTTACATTTGACAAAGATTAATGAAATAAAAAAACCTACAGACAATACCGTATATCTAGATATCGAGAAGCTTAACTTTCCTTTAAGCCTTAGAAAATGGAAAAAAGGCGATTTAATTTACCCTACAGGGATGCAGGGAAAGAAAAAATTGAGCAAATTTTTTAAGGATCAAAAATTATCCTTAATTGAAAAAGAAAAAACATGGTTGCTCTGTTCTAATGAAAATATTGTTTGGATTGTTGGTCAGCGTTTAGACAGGCGTTTTGCGGCTTCTGATACAACGGTCAATAAATTAAAAATAGATTATATAATATGATTAAATATATTTTAACCCTAGTCTTTTATGGACTAGTTTTTTAGGATTATCACAAATAACCCCTTCAGGGCAAACCCCTTCAGATATTAACAATCCCGTTATATGGGAAGGAAGTATTAGTAAACTGGAGGCTAATAATTTTAATCTCGCACTCTCGGCTCTAATCGAGAAAGATTGGCATGTGTATTGTCAGCATACTTATAATGACGATGGCATAGGCCCTATTGCGCTTAGCCTTAAATTTTTAAACGAAGGCGAGGGTTTTAAAACTCTAGGTGAAACCCTAGAGAGTAAAACCTATGTCGAGTACAGTGATGTTTGGGAATTTGACGAAACATTTTTTAAGGACAATGCCGAACTCACACAAAAAATAGAACTTCTCAATCCTGAGCTTGAACTTATTAAAGCCGAATTGTTTTACCAGGTTTGTATTGATGTATGTTTAAACGAAGAGCGCTATGTGGTATTTAATTTAAGAGATAATCTGGTTGAATTTATTGACAATTACGATGCTTTTGAAGCCTATACGCTAAGTGGAGATACAAAAGAAGTGACCTCTAGTTCTAAAGAAGTTTCCGAAAATATAAAAGCTGATCAAAGTAAGAAACAAAAAAATAAGGGCTTGTGGACCATATTTTTTATAGCCTTTTTATCTGGTTTTGCAGCCTTGCTTACCCCTTGTGTATTTCCTATGATTCCCTTAACGGTGAGCTTTTTTACCAAGCAAAGTAAAGACAAGGCTTCAGGTTATCGCAATGCTTTTTTATATGCGTTTTTTATAATAATAATTTATGTGCTTTTGGGCACAATGGTTACGGCAATTTTTGGTGCCGATGCTCTCAATGCGCTTTCTACCAATGTGTGGTTTAATATTATTTTCTTCTTGCTTCTGGTTGTTTTTGCAGCCTCTTTTTTAGGGGCTTTCGAAATTGCTTTACCACAATCGTGGGCTAATAAGGTAGACCGTCAAGCCGATAAAGGCGGGATAGCAGGCATCTTTTTTATGGCATTGGCCTTAGCTATAGTTTCTTTTAGCTGTACTGGCCCTATAGTAGGGACCTTATTGGTTGAAGCTGCATCTAAAGGCGGTATAGCGCCTATTATTGGAATGTTAGGCTTTTCAATGGCCATGGCCATACCTTTTGCTCTTTTTGCTTTATTTCCGGGCTGGTTAAACTCATTGCCAAAATCTGGGGGCTGGTTAAATACCGTAAAAGTATTTTTGGGCTTCTTAGAATTAGCATTGGCATTTAAATTTTTATCAAAAGCCGATTTGGTGACTCAATCACATTTGTTAGAACGCGAAGTATTTCTTGCCATTTGGATTACTGTATTTGGTGCGTTAGCACTATACCTATTCGGAAAAATAAAATTACCTCATGATAGTGATAATTCACGTATTTCTGTAGGACGACTCTCGGTTGGATTGGTTGTTTTAAGTTTTACGATTTATCTCATACCGGGACTTTGGGGGGCGCCATTAAAAGCAATAAGCGGTTTTCCGCCACCTATGAACTATAGCGAATCGCCTTATGGGGTTGGCTTTATGAAAAAGGGCGCTAGTGAAGCAACAGCGCTTCCGGAAAATGCCCATTTTGGCCCTCATGATATTGCATCGTTTTTAGATTTTGATGAAGGCATGGCATATGCTAAAGCGCAAAATAAACCAGTATTGGTTGATTTTACAGGTTGGGGTTGTGAAAATTGTCGAAAAATGGAGGAACGAATTTGGGCAGAACCTCANATTCTGGAAATTTTAAAACGCGATATTGTTCTTATTTCACTTTATGTAGATGAGAAGACCAAACTCCCAGAAAATAAACAATACACCAGTGAAACCACGGGAAAGCGTATTAGAACAGTGGGTAATAAATGGAGCGATTTTCAAATAGAACATTATAGAGCCAATGCACAACCCTATTATGTGCTTATGAATCATCAAAGCGAAAATTTAATTGACCCNATAGGTTATACCCCAAATGTTGATGCGTATCAGGCTTGGCTAGAAGAAGGGGTCGATAATTTTTAAATACTCTGAAAAGACTTTTCTAGTTGGGTGATTCCGTTTAAATAATTTAAACTCGGTGTAAGTGTAAGTGCGATCAAATAAAAGATTGGTAATTAGGCATTTTTCCCTGATAAATACTAGGATTTACGAAATCGATTTCGCTAATTTATTGCTTAAAATTTTGTTTTTTCAATACTAAACTTTCTATATTTGTTCGCTTGAATCAACATAAATTCATGTTTAATGATGGGTTTATTTTATAAATAATAAAAACATTTTATAGTTTGAAAATTAAAAAAGTTGCTGTAATGACCTCTGGAGGTGACGCCCCAGGAATGAATGCTGCCATCAGGGCGGTTGTTAGAGCCAGTGCTTATCATAATTTAGAATGTTTAGGCTATTATAGAGGCTACCAAGGCTTAATTGAAAATGACTTTAAAGCTCTTGATGCCAGATCGGTAAAAAACATTATAAATAGAGGAGGTACTTTTTTAAAAACTGTAAGATCCGAAGAATTTAGAACTCAGGAAGGCCGTAAAAAGGTTTATGAGAATTTAAAAAAAGAAAATGTTGATGCGCTTGTTGTGATTGGTGGTGACGGNACTTTTANAGGGGCTTCGATATTTAATTCTGAGTTTAATTTTCCAATAGTCGGTATTCCCGGCACCATAGATAACGATATAAATGGTACCGATTTCACTATTGGTTATGATACCGCACTAAATACGGTAGTAGAAGCCATAGATAAAATACGAGATACTGCAAATTCACATAACAGACTCTTCTTAATAGAAGTTATGGGAAGAAATGCTGGTGATATTGCATTAAACTCTGGTATAGGAGCAGGAGCCGAAGAAATATTAATTCCCGAGGCCAATCTCGGAAAAGAAAGGTTNCTGGCTTCCTTAAAACACAGTAAGGAGTCTGGAAAAACATCGAGTATAATTGTGGTTTCGGAAGGCGATCAGATAGGTAAAAACATATTACCTCTTGCCGAATACATTCAGGCCAATCTTAAAGATTACGAAGTTAAGGTAACCGTTTTAGGACATATTCAACGTGGCGGTGCTCCAAGTTGTTCAGATCGCGTTTTAGCCAGTAGGCTGGGCGTAGCAGCTATTGATGCCTTGCTAGATGGAAAGCGCGATTGCATGATAGGAATTAGAAATCAAAAAATAGTATTTGTGCCTTTTCAAGAAACGCTTTCTGGCGTTAACCAAATAGATTTAGAACTGTTGAGAGTGGCAGACATAACATCAATATAATTAACAACTAGAAAATAATAAAACAAAATGAGCTTAAAGATTGGAATTAATGGTTTTGGTAGAATAGGCCGTTTGGCACTACGTGTGGCCGTAGAGAGAGACAATGTAGAAGTGGTAGCAATTAACGACCTCTTAGAGGTTGATTATTTGGCATATCTTTTAAAATACGATTCGGTTCATGGTCGATTTAATGGTGATGTATCTACCAAAGATGGAAATTTAATTGTAAACGGAAAGGTAATTAGAATTACTGCAGAAAGAAATCCAGCCGATATTAATTGGAGTGAAACCGGAGCGACTCATATTTTAGATTGTACCGGTTTTTTTACAACCAAAGAAACAGCTCAAGCTCATTTAGAAGATAAAGGTGTAGAACGTGTTATTATTTCAGCCCCTTCAANNGATGCNCCCATGTTTGTTATGGGCGTAAATCACACGTCAATGAAACCAGAGGANAAGATTATTTCAAATGCGTCTTGTACAACAAATTGTTTGGCACCTCTTGCAAAAGTTATTCATGATAATTTTGGCCTTGTAGAAGGTCTTATGACCACGGTACACGCAACCACTTCAACTCAAAACCCTGTTGATGGGCCTTCAAGAAGNTGGTCTACAGGAAGAGCNGCAATGAATAATATTATACCAAGTACNACNGGTGCAGCAAAAGCTGTTACCAAGGTTATTCCNGAATTAGAAGGAAAACTAACCGGTATGGCTTTTCGTATACCAACGGCCAATGTATCTGTAGTTGACCTAACTGTAAGAACAGAAAAAGAAACGTCATTAGAAGCGATAAACGAAGTTATTGTTAAAGCTTCTCAAAATGAACTTAAAGGTATTTTAGGTGTTGAAAGTGACCCGCTTGTATCTCAAGATTTTGTAGGCGATAGCAGAACATCTATCTTTGATGCTAATGCCTCGATTGAATTAAATAGTAAATTTTTTAAACTTATTGCTTGGTATGATAACGAATTTGGATATTCTTCTAAATTGGTTGACCTTGCAATTTATGCTTCGAGTCTTTAAAATATACTGCTATGATTTTAATTGCCGACGGGGGATCAACTAAATGTGCATGGATTGGGTTTGACTCACAAGGAAATACTCAGTTTGAAACCAGAACAAAAGGCTTAAACCCTGCTGTTTTTAGCTCAGAAACTATTTGCAATAGAATTTCAGAAAATAAAGACCTGGTAGTTTTTAAAGATCAAATTACCAGTGTTTATTTTTAT
>JAESQB010000195.1 GCA_016765375.1 Flavobacteriaceae bacterium
TATTGCCTCTTTGATATTTGATATTTGAGATTTGGGATTTGATATTTGGGTTTTGACTTTTGTTATTTGTTATTTGGAATTTGAGTCTTAGGTTTTGGGATTTGATATTTTAGTATATAATTAGCTCCGAAGGAGTTTTTTGATGATTAGCCTGTGTTAATCAACATATTTATTTTCGATTAAAAAATGACTTTGATTTTTTTTATACAGTATATTAGTGCGGTATCTATAATTATATAAAAATGCGCTTAATATACATCACGTTTCTCAGTACCTTATTCTTTTCTTGTATCACTACTTCTGAAGAAAAAAATAAAACGATCATTTCTGTTTCAATCCAACGGGTTTATACCGATAGCATCAGCATTAGAGCCATACAAGCCGTTAATGATACTGTAGTTTGGTTTGCGGGTTCACATGGTAAGGTGGGGCTTATTGAGGGAAAAACCCCTAAACTGGCAGCTATTGCTTATGATGATAAACCTCTTGAATTTAGAGCCATGGCGAAAACTTCAAATGCATTTTTTGTTCTCAATATTGGGAGTCCCGCCATAGTTTATAAATTAGGCGTGAATGCTAATGAGGCTTCTAATATTGAAGAAGTTTATACCGAAACGGGTGAGAAGGTATTTTATGATGCCATGAAATTTTGGAATAACAAGGAGGGTATCGCCATGGGTGATCCTATAGACGGTTGCTTGTCTGTTATTATAACCAGAGATGCTGGGCTCACTTGGCAAAAATTAGCCTGTGATAAATTGCCTAAATCCGAAACAGGCGAGGGGGCTTTTGCTGCCAGTAATAGTAATATAGCCGTTTATGGGAGTCATGCCTGGATTGCCACCGGGGGAAAGCAGGCCCGCGTATTTCACTCTGCAGACAAAGGAGAAACCTGGGAGGTATTTCCCACGCCCATATTGCAAGGGGGTGCCATGACGGGAATTTATAGCATCGATTTTTATAATGAAAAAATAGGGGTAATATTTGGAGGCAACTGGGAAGAAAAAACCTTTAACCAAAGCAATAAAGCCATTACCCTTGATGGTGGTAAAACCTGGAGCCTTTTAGCCAACGGACAAGAACCGGGTTACCGTTCTTGTGTCAAGTTTATACCTCATACCGAAGGGATGGGCTTGGTAGCGGTTGGAAGTCCGGGGATTTCGATTTCACAGGATAGGGGCGCCACTTGGAATACCATAAGCGATGAGGGATTTTATGCCATAGATTTTGTAAACGACAGCATTGCCTTTGCCAGTGGGCGGCATAAAATTTCTAAATTGAAGTTTATAAAAAAATAAGCTTATTCTTGAACAGAACCTAATGTTTTTTTCGTTCACCTTTTCGAGCTTTGTCACCTTTTCTATGCCTGGAAAGTAATTTATGTCTAAAGTTTTTTTCGGCAAGTTGAAGCAGCATTACTTTTTTTGCAGAAAGCACGGTGAGCAGTTGTTTTATTTGTTCTTCATCGAGCTAATTTTCTTTAGCTTTAATGGCCATATAATTATCTAATAAAAGCCTCGCTTCTTTTTCTGAAAGATTTTCTTTGCCTTTTTCTTTAATTTTTTGGTGTATTTCTTCGCCCATTTTTTTTCTCAGAGCGGCTTTCTTCTTGTTATAGGCATTGTATATAGGCCAAAATTTTTGGGCTTCTTCTGGGCTTAAATCTAGTTCTTGAGTAATAAAAGCCACTTTAAAAGTTCTTAGCTTTTCTCTAGGGTTCTGTGCTTTAACCGATAGTGTTATAAAAAACACAAGGAATATGCTATAAATAATACGTTTCATAATGGTGTTTTATTAATTAAATTGTTCTCATCCAGTTCTTCAATAAGATAATCTATCAAAAACTGTTCATCAATGTCTATGTCGTCAAAATTAGAGTTTTCAATATCATTATCACCTAATAAATAAGTCATTTCAGTATCACTTAAGGCCGTACTGCTTTCTAAAAAATAGGTCTCGATTAAAGCCATGTCTATATTGTCAAAATTAAGCGTTTTGTTTTCATCTATACGATTAAAAATAGTGAACACTAACAGAAGTATTGCAGCTATTCCTGCCACATAATACAAAACAGGCTTTGGAAATAATGAAATTACTTTTGATTCGCCTTCTTTAATTCTATCAAGTAAATTGTTATCAAATTTATTAAAATACCCATCAGGAACTTTAAATTCAGTATGNTTAGGAAGTAGTGCTTCTTGTTTTTTAGAATTTTGTTCCATTAAACGGTGTTCCAGAGTATTAAAATAGTTGTCTGGAACTTTAAAGCCGTGATTTTTGATATCTTTTAATGAAGGTTTCATATATAATATTAGAAGCTTTTTTTTAATAAAGGTTTAATGGGTTTCTAAATATTTGGTTATTTTTTTTACAGCAATATGGTATGAACTCTTAAGTGCGCCTACCGAGGTGTCTAAAATTTTAGACAGATCGTCGTATTTNATATTATCAAAATACTTCATATTAAAGACCAGCTGTTGTTTTTGAGGCAGGCTTGCTAAAGCTTCCTGTAATTTTAACTGTATAGTGTCTCCCTCAAAATATACATCGGCTTTTAAATTGTTTAAACTGTATTGTTGTAAATCTTCGTTAGTTATTTTTAACCGCTTGGCTTTTTTACTTAAAAAACTGAGTGNTTCGTTGGTGGCNATGCGATACATCCAGGTNTAGAGTTTGCTATCNCCTTTAAATTTTTCGATGTTTTTATACACCTTTATAAAGGTATTCTGCAANACATCATCGGTATCTTCATGNTTAAGNACTATTTTTCGAATATGCCAATACAAACGTTCCTTAAATTCAGACAATAACACCCTAAAGGCCTCTTCCTTGGTAGTAGGCGATTTTAAATGGTGTAATAAGGTCTCTTCTTGAATCAAAGCGCGATGGAATATATATTGAATTAGACTTCTTATCTTTAGTAAAGTTTAATTATAACCTGAGTTCGATATAAGAAATCAAATTGATACTTTTTTCTCTGAAATCCTTATGTCGAACTCACGTTTATATTCATTAAAATTAAAAAAAAAACTGCCGTAATGCGGCAGTTTTTCTAAATGAATTTATTTAGCATTTATTTCCCATCATAAACCCTACTATTCGCATAAAAGCCTTTCCATGCCCAATTATAAGCTAAGAGTCCGTCTATAGGGTTTCCTTGAGCATCTTCTGCCCAGGCAGTCATGCCTTCGTTATCGTAAGATACACGAATCGATTTGCCATTTAATTTTACTGATACAGGATCTTGTCCTAGAGACGAAAAGGGTAAAAACAGTTGGTCTTCACCATCAGTAAACCCTATGCCAAGAAGACTGGTATTATGTTGGGTTGGCCTTACTTTAGGACGTTCTTGCCCGGGACCATAAGTTCGATAAACATATTTTCTTGGGCTCTTTTTGGGAACGCCCATGATAAGCGTTTCAGGATGTTTGGCAAGCCAATATTTCCAAGTGCTTTGCTGTGATGGATAGATTCCTATTTTTTTTCCTTTTAATGGTCCTAAAATAGATTCTGCAGCAATTTGTGACCAGGTGCTGCTGGTTTGTCTGTCAACGATCAATAAATTATTATTGTGTAATGCACTTCCAAAATCAAAACTTTGAGCCTCATCATCACCTAACAACATTCTGGCTGTTCCTGAAATTGGACACCAAGTAGCTACTAGATTTTTATCACCATTAACAAGGTCATTAACCACTTCACGGCCTGCCAAATAAGCAATAGGATAGGCTATGGCTTTGCCATTTAATACGATGCCCAAAACCAAATCATCATCTGCCAAAGCGGCTTCTTTTGCCGAGACTATAGCCAAATCATCGGGTTGATTGATCACAGCCATATCGTGTTCTTTAACATCTTGAAAAGGAAGGGGTTGGGCTGAAATTTTTATTTTAGGATATTTTGCCATGGCCTCTTCCCATTGTTTTTTACGGGCTTTTTTAAGACTGTCTTCCTTGCTTGTTTTTACATTTTCAGCTTGTGACTCAGCATCTTCCGAGGGTTTTACATCTTTTGTTTTATTACAAGCAGTAAAAACGAAAAATGACAGCAAAATTACTGCGGCTAGATTTTTAATATTTTTCATGTTAGGGTATTGTTTAAATGACTTTATTTTATGATTGGTTTTAGCTTCTCAAGATATTGAAATTTCTTTAAAAACATCTCTCCTTAAAAATATTAACTTTTAATGATATGACATAAAATGAGACGTTTATATATTGATTTTATATTCCTATTAAAAAGACTATTTTTGAAACCAACAAAAAAATATGGATAATCAATACCTTTTATTAATAGCGGTTGGTTTTGCTGCTGGGTTTATAAATACTCTTGCCGGAGGAGGCTCACTTTTAACATTACCGCTGCTTATTTTTATGGGATTACCACCCGCTGTGGCTAATGGCACCAACAGGATTGCTATTTTTTTACAAACCCTTACCGGTGCTATAGGTTTTAAAAGCAAAGGTGTTACCAGCTTCCCTTTTAGTATTTATTGTGGGGTATCGGCCTTAGTAGGTTCGTTTATAGGAGCTAAAATTGCTATAGTCATGAACCCAGATTCTTTTAAACACATTCTTGCTGTTATCATGATAGTGGTGGGTTTTATTATTATTTTAAAACCTAAATTTAATGCTCATGAACTAGCGGAACGCACCACCGGAAAATATTTAACCCTTTCGGTTATCGTATTTTTCTTTTTGGGAATTTATGGCGGATTCATCAATGCAGGTATTGGTT
>JAESQB010000196.1 GCA_016765375.1 Flavobacteriaceae bacterium
GGTCGACTTGAGTGAACAATACAAAGAACGTATCGTTAATTATATGTTTAACGAATACAAAATGGGAAGGACGCCCAATCCAGATGTGCTTTGTAATCGTGAAATAAAATTTGATGTGTTTATGAAAATAGCTCTAGATATAGGAGCCGATTTTGTAGCCACGGGGCATTATTGTAGAAAAGAGACCTTTAAGTTGGAAGGCGAAACAATTTATAGTTTACTTTCGGGGCAAGATCCCAATAAAGACCAATCCTATTTTTTATGCCAACTTTCACAAAAACAATTGGCCAAAACCCTTTTTCCGATAGGTGAACTCTTAAAACCCGATGTGAGACGTATTGCTACAGAGCAAAATTTGATAACTGCCGAGAAAAGAGATTCACAAGGCCTTTGTTTTATAGGTAAGGTAAGACTGCCCGAATTTTTACAACAACAATTAAAGCCTAAAAGTGGTTCTATAATTGAAGTGCCTAACAATCTTGCTTTATACAAAACGAAGGATTTATCTGATACTTCTTTTGAAGAACAATTACCTCATTTGGTAAAGAAGCTGACCTATACCAAAGCCGATGGCAAGGAGGTAGGGAAACATCAGGGGGCGCATTATTATACCGTAGGCCAACGTAAAGGTTTAGCAGTAGGAGGTACTCCGGAACCTTTATTTGTAATAGCAACCGATGTTGATGAAAACATAATATATACCGGACAAGGTAAAAAGCATCCTGGGTTGTTTAGAAAAGGATTGTTTGTAATGCCAGATGAAGTGCATTGGATACGAGAAGACATGAGTTTAAAAACCGATGAATCTCTTGAGGTTATGGCACGAATTAGATACAGACAGCCTTTGCAAAAAGCCACCCTTTATCAGAAAAAAGATGGCTTATATGTTATTTTTGAACATGCTCAAAGCGCCATTACCCAAGGCCAATTTGTGGCTTGGTACCATAACGATGAGCTATTGGGCAGTGGGGTAATTGCTTAAATTTTGATTATTCTATTTTTTGCATGGCAGTCATAGAAGCACGTAATTCGTAACCAATGGCTTCGATAGCATGATAACGAATGTGTTCATTTATATCTATTAGTTCCTTATTATCTACATTATTACCATTGCTATAGGTCTTACCAATAACATCGGTATCAATAGTTTTCATGAAGTCTTGCAATAAGGGTTTGCAGGCATGATCAAATAAATAACAACCATATTCTGCAGTATCAGAAATGATGCTATTCATTTCAAACAGTTTTTTACGTGCGATGGTATTGGCTATTAAAGGCACTTCATGTAAAGATTCGTAATAGGCAGATTCTTCTTTGATACCTGCNTCNGTCATGGTTTCAAAAGCCAATTCGACCCCCGATTTTAAGAAAGCCACTAACAATAACCCATGANCAAAATNTTCTTGCTCATTGATGGTTTNCTTAGTNCTTTCTGTTTTTTCAAANTGNGTTTCNCCNGTAGCGGCNCGCCATCCTAATAAATCTTTNTCNTTTTCAGNCCAATCGGCCATCATGCCTTGTGAAAAGNTNCCAGACATAATATCGTCCATNTGTTTTTGAAATAANGGNCGCATGATTTGCTTTAACTCCTCAGATAATTTAAAGGCTTTAATTTTTGCCGGATTAGACAANCGNTCCATCATGTTAGTAATNCCNCCGTGTTTTAANGCTTCNCTAATGACTTCCCAACCATTTTGNATTAATTTNGCNGCATAATCAGGCGCGATGCCTTTTTCAACCATTTTATCGAAAGATAAGATTGATCCGGTTTGCAGTAAACCACACAATATNGTTTGCTCACCCATGAGGTCGGATTTTACTTCGGCTACAAACGAAGAGTGTAAAACCCCTGCTTTATGAGCGCCTGTTGCGGCAGCGTAGGCTTTNGCTATTTCAAAACCTTCTTTTTTAGGGTCGTTCTCAGGATGAACAGCTATTAGGGTAGGTACTCCAAAACCACGTTTATATTCTTGGCGAACCTCAGAACCCGGTGATTTAGGCGCCACCATAATAACGGTTATATCTTCTCGAATTTGCATGCCTTCTTCAACAATATTAAATCCGTGAGAATACGATAGCGTTGCGCCTTGTTTCATCAGAGGCATTACGGTATTAATAACTTGGGTATGTTGTTTGTCTGGTGTTAGATTAATAACCAAATCGGCTTTAGGGATTAGCGTCTCAAAGGTGCCTACTTCGAAATTATTTTCCTTAGCATTTTTATATGAAGCGCGTTGTTCTTCAATAGCAGACGCTCTAAGCGCATAAGCAATATTTAAGCCGGAATCTCGCATATTTAACCCTTGGTTTAGGCCTTGTGCGCCACAACCAACGATTACAATTTTTTTTCCTAATAATGCGTTTACCCCATTTTCAAATGCGGATGTGTCCATGAATTCACAGGTGCCTAATTGTTCTAATTGTAAGCGAAGTGTTAATGTGTTAAAGTAATTTGCCATTTTATTTTTCTTTAGATTCTTTTAATATTTCTGAAATTGCCATTTTTGGTCTTGAAATTGCAATACGCCCCGAACGCACAAACTGCAATAAGTCGTAGGGAAGCAATCGATCGTATAATCGGTCTATATCTTCCTTAGAGCCTGTAGTTTCAATTACAAAATAATGCTTTGTAATGGTGACTATATTGGCGCGGCGTAATTTTAATCTTTCTTGAATGATTTCATCGTATAAATGTTCTGTTGACATTTTAAACATGGCCGTTTCTTGGTAAATAATTTCGGCTTCGGTATGAAAAAATGCACGAATCACCTCTATTTGTTTTTCAATTTGACCAATTATTTTTTTAATGTTTTTTTCTGTCATTTTAACAACAAAGGTAAACCGTTGTACATTTTTAATTTCAGAATTTGATACCGTTAAACTTTCAATGTTTATATGTCGTTTTAAAAATATTGCCGACAATCGGTTTAATAAGCCAATATTATTCTCGGTATAGACCGATATTGTAAATTTTTGTATTGCTTCCATAATTAACTTAATCTTATATCAGACACACTTGCCCCAGAGGGCACCATTGGGAAAATATTATCTTCTTTTTCTATAATGACTTCCAGAAAAAAGGGTTTATTAGAGGCTATCATTTTAGCAATAGCATCGTTAAGGTATTCTCTTTTAGAAACACTTATCGCCTCAATATCATAGGCTTCGGCCAATTTGACAAAATCAGGGCTTATAATTTCTGTGGAGGCATATCGTTTGTCAAAAAACAGTTCTTGCCATTGGCGAACCATGCCTAAATAGCCATTGTTTAACACCACAATTTTAACTGCCGCTTGGGTTTGTAAAATAGTGCCTAACTCGTTACAGGTCATTTGATAACCACCATCGCCAATAATGGCAACTACCTCTCTGTTAGGAGCTCCTATTTTAGCGCCAATAGCTGCTGGTAAGGCAAAACCCATGGTGCCTAAGCCTCCAGAAGTAACATTGCTTTTAGTTTGTTTAAAATTGGCATAACGGCAAGCAAACATTTGATGTTGTCCTACATCAGAAACGATTATGGCATCGCCTTTGGTTTCATTATTGATGCCTTTTAATACTTCACCCATAGTCAAACCTTCTTTGCTTGGATTTAACTGAGGGTTTATTACGGCTTCTAATTCTTTTTGGTATAATGCTTTAAATTCATCATGCCAAACAGGGTGTGAATTTTCAATAATAAAGGGTAATATTTCTTTTAAAGTCTCTTTTACATCGCCTAATACGGCAATATCTACCGGTACGTTTTTGTTAACTTCGGCTGGGTCTATATCAAAGTGAATGATTTTAGCTTGCTTGGCATAGTAATTTAAGTTACCGGTTACTCTATCGTCAAAACGCATGCCTATTGCAATAAGTAGATCACAGGAATTGGTTAATACATTTGGTGCATAATGCCCATGCATGCCTACCATGCCAACATATAAAGGATGTTCTGTAGGCAAAGCCGATAAACCTAAAGCCGTTGCTGCCGAAGGAATACCACATTTCTCTATAAAGGCCTTAAATTCTTGCTCTGCTTTCCCAATAATGACACCCTGCCCCCAAACTATCATGGGTTTTTTTGCAGTATTTATTAGTGTAGCAGCTTCTTTGATTTTTTCGATATCGTAAGTTGGTGCGGGTGTATAACTTCGGATGCCATTACATTTTTTATATACAAAATCAAATGCTTCCAGTTGGGCATCTTTGGTAATGTCAATCAATACAGGTCCCGGTCGTCCAGAACGTGCTATATAAAAAGCCTTGGCAAAGGTTTCCGGAATTTCAGAGGCTTTGGTTATTTGATAATTCCACTTAGTTACCGGTGTTGAAATACCAATAATATCGGTTTCTTGAAATGCATCGGTTCCTAATAAATGAGAAGCCACCTGTCCGGTAATACAAACTAAAGGTGTAGAATCTATTTGTGCATCGGCGATACCGGTTACCAAATTGGTGGCTCCGGGGCCTGAGGTGGCAAATACCACGCTTACCTCTCCGGTAACTCTGGCTTGTCCCTGAGCAGCATGAATGGCACCTTGTTCGTGACGCGTAAGGATATGATGAAATTGTTTTTGGTATTTGTACAGCTCGTCATAAATAGGCATTATAGCACCTCCCGGGTAGCCATATCCTAAAGTAATGCCTTCGGCTAATAAACATTTTACTACAGCCTCTGCACCAATTATTCGTTCTGTTTTATTTTGAATTGTTTTCATAGCCTTAAAATTTATCGGTAACACAGCCTTCCGAAGCTGTAGCTACCATTCTTGCATATTTATACAATATTCCTTTTTCGTGCTTAGCAGCTGGAGCTTGCCANTGTTTTTTNCGCAAAGCAATTTCTTCTGAAGACAATGCAACATCAATCGTGTTTTTAGCAACATCAATAGTTATGGTATCCCCATCTTGTAATAAGGCTATCAAGCCGCCTGTTTGCGCTTCGGGTGTTATATGACCTACTACAAAACCATGAGTGCCTCCCGAAAAACGNCCATCGGTTATTAAGGCAACCGATTTGCCTAANCCTGCTCCCATGATCATGGAGGTGGGTTTTAACATTTCAGGCATTCCTGGGCCTCCTTTTGGGCCTACATAACGTATTACAATAACATCACCTTTTTTTGCTCTCCCAGCTCGTATTCCTTCGTTTGCTTCATGCTCACTATTAAAAACTAATGCAGGGCCTTTAAACAACAAACCTTCCTTGCCACTTATTTTTGCAACACCGCCTTCTTGAGCTAAATTTCCATATAAAATTTGCAGATTTCCGCTTTGCTTTAATGCTTTCCCTTTTGAATGAATAACATCTTGTTCAAAGGATAAAGGACGAACATCCTTTAAATTTTCGGTAATGCTTTTTCCGGTAACTGTCATACAATCGCCATGTAAAAAACCTTCATCTAATAAGTATTTCATCACGGCAGGAGTGCCACCGACATCATGAACATCTTCCATCAAATATTTTCCGCTGGGTTTTAGATCGCCAATAACAGGAGTTCTGTCGCTTACGCGTTGAAAATCATCTAAAGTAAACTCAATTTGAGCAGCATGGGCAATCGCTAAAAAATGCAGAACGGCATTGGTAGATCCTCCCAAAGCATTGACTACCGTTATGGCGTTTTCTAAACTTTTTTTGGTGATAATATCCAAAGGTTTTAAATCCAGTACTAATAAATTTTTAATAGCTGCGGCAGTGTGGATAGCTTCTTTGTCTTTCATTGAATTCTCTGCAGGAATTGAAGAGTTAAAAGGCAAGGAAAATCCCAAAGCTTCAATGGCAGAGGCCATAGTATTGGCCGTGTACATGCCGCCACAAGCACCAGGACCTGGACAAGCATTTTTTATAATGTTTTTATATTCTTTAGCATCAATGGTGCCTGCAATTTTTTTGCCTAATGCCTCAAATGCCGATACGATATTTAATTTTTCACCTGCATAACAGCCCGAAGCAATGGTGCCGCCATAAACCATTAAGGAGGGTCGGTTTAATCGCAACATGGCCATTATGGCACCAGGCATATTTTTATCGCAACCTACTACAGGTACAAGGGCATCATAACTCTGCGCATTAACTACCACTTCCATAGAGTCTGCAATAATATCGCGAGAAGGCAAAGAATAATTCATGCCTGAAGTGCCCATAGAAATGCCATCACTAACGCCAATGGTATTAAACACCAAGCCAACTTGTTCTATTTTATTGACTTCTTGTTTTATTTGTGTGGCTATATTGTTTAAATGCATGTTACAAGGATTGCCTTCATATCCGGTACTAGCAATACCTATTTGGGGCTTTTGCATGTCTTCATCGGTGAACCCTACAGCATAAAGCATGGCTTGAGCAGCGGGTTGTGTTTCATCTTGTGTTAAGCGTTTACTGTGTTTATTCAGTTGCATTTGCATCAATTTAAATCGCAATGATCATCAAAAAACCTTCCTAAAAAAGGAAGGCTTTGCATTAATTTTTATCGCATTATTCCATCCTCAACCATACCCTGTAATAATTACAAGAATATTGATTGAAATGATGTTATATAAGTTTATATTTCGCATAAATAAGATACAAATTTTAGTATTAATTTTAAAAGAACAAAATTTACTAGAGGATTCTTTGAGGTTTAAGATAGTTTTTAAAGAAAACAAAATTTAAGGCCATTTTTCAGTAAAATATTCAATTTATAAGGTCAAAATCGAAAATTAACAAAAGAGTTCTCATTTATTATCTTTGTTTTTTAAGAAATGACGTTTTTGTATAAATGCCTACTTTTTTTAAATTGAACAAATGAAAGACAATAGAATAACACAGCTTTTCAAAATACAATATCCCGTTATACAGGCAGGTATGATATGGGCTAGCGGTTGGAAATTGGCTTCTGCGGTTAGTAATGCAGGAGGTTTAGGTATAATAGGCGCGGGCTCTATGTATCCCGATGTGCTTAAAATACACATTCAGAAATGTAAAAAAGCAACTCAAAACCCTTTTGCAGTAAATGTGCCCATGTTGTATCCCAACATTGAAGATCTTATGAAAATTATTGTAGATGAAGGGGTTAAGATTGTGTTTACTTCGGCGGGTAATCCTAAGACATGGACCTCTTTTTTAAAAGAAAAAAATATTACCGTTGTGCATGTGGTAAGTAGCGTAAAGTTTGCTTTAAAGGCACAAGAATCTGGAGTGGATGCGGTAGTTGCTGAAGGTTTTGAAGCAGGAGGGCATAATGGAAGAGAAGAGACGACCACCTTTACTTTAATTCCTATGGTAAAAGAAAAGTTGACAATTCCTTTAATTGCCGCTGGGGGTATAGCCAATGGCAAAGGCATGTTGGCTGCCATGGTTTTAGGTGCCGATGGGGCACAGGTAGGCAGTCGGTTTGTGGCTAGTGAAGAAGCGTCGTCACATCAGGCCTTTAAAAATAAAGTGGTGGCTGCCAGCGAGGGCGATACCACACTTACTCTAAAAGAATTGGCACCCGTGAGGATTTTAAAAAATAAATTCTATAAGGACATAGCCGCTTTATATGCTACAGGGCCGAGTATTAATCAATTAAAAACATTGTTAGGGCGTGCCCGTGCTAAACGAGGTATGTTTGAAGGCGATCTGGAAGAAGGGGAATTGGAAATAGGGCAGATCTCTGGGCTTATTCACGACATAAAACCTGCCGCAGAAATTGTAAAGAATATAATGACCGAATTTATAGAGGCTAAAAAGGATATGGTGAGCTTATAGAAGTTAGAAGCTAGAATGTCTTTGCGAGGAAAGAGGAACGATTGACAAAGCAAACTATTGAATAGGAAACAGATTGCTTCGCTGCACTCGCAATGACAGAAAATACTAGTGGCTTATCGCTAATAACTAGTGGCTAATTAAAACCCATAATCCATTATTTATAATTCGGGTTAAACCATGTTACGGTTGCAATAGGTTGCTTTTTCAAATTCGTGAACATTCATAGCAATATTGGATATTTCTGGTAAGAGCGTTTTTAGTTTTAGAACGATAGCCTTTGAGAGTTCGGCTTTTTGTTGGCTGTTTCGGCCTTGCATAATATGGCTAAAAACATGTATAAAATTGGTTTTATCACCTCCCACAATAAACTCATTAAAAGGCTGAACCCTAACTTTAATATCGTTTTTATCAAAAAGACCTGTGGCATTTGCCGTTTCAAAAACGTCTTGCATTAACTGGTTTTGTGATTTAAGGTTTAACACCTCTTGTGAGCAGTGAATTATAAAATGGGGCATTGGTGAACTTTAGTTTTTGTAGTATACTAATATTATTTTTTATACCACAAAGGTCATTAAATATAGTTATTAAATAAGGTTTTGCAGATTAATTTTTTAAATGCAAATCTATTTGAGGGAAAGGGATCTTAATGCTATTCTCAATAAACTTTTGAATAATAATTTTTCTAATATCGCTTTTTACTCTCTCAATTCTAAAAACATTTTTACTAAAAAATAAAACCTCAAAGTCCAATGAAGAGTTTCCAAAATTCACGAATCGTATTTCAATCATTTTTTTGTCAAATACATCGGGATGCTCTAAGACACTTTCTTCCAGGGTTTTTATAACCAGATTAACATCACTGCCATAAGCCACGCCAATGTCAATTTTAAAACGTGTTTTTTTTGACTGATGGCTCCAGTTTATTACTTTATTGTTTGTAATTAATGAATTTGGAATAATAATAACAATATTTTCTCTATTTAAAGCCTTGGATGTTCTTAAACCAATACTTTTTATGATTAAAACTTGATCATCTATTTGTAAAACATCTCCAACGCGTGTGGTGCCTTCTGAAAGTAAAATTATACCCGAAATAAAATCATTAAAGGTATGTTGTAAACCAAGACCAACACCAACCATTAAAGCAGCCGAACCGGCAATTAATACAGTAACTTTAACACCTATGGCGTCTAAAATTAATACCCAGGCAATAACCCAAAGCAGATATTTAATAATTTGAAATAAAGCGTAAGAATTTCCTTGATCAAGTTTTTTGAATCGGTATTTGCTATACAATGCTTTTTTAATTAGCCATAAAATAAATTTAGTAGCAAGCAATGTTAAGGCAATAATTAATAAGGTTGAAACGCTTAAATAACCTTCGCCTATGCGAATAATTTTAATATCTAAAAAATTTTCTAAAAATTCCATTTTGATTTTTTTTTAGAGACTACTCTTTGAGAATTCCTTTTGTTAACATTACAAAAAAACTCTTTTTTATCCGGATTTTCGAATAAAAAAGAGTTTTTAATACGTTTCAGGTTTATAAAAGTTAAACTATTATTTTGATGATTTTTTTCCCAGCAAGTTGTCTAAGGTATACACGTCCCATTCTCTAGGTAAAAGTAGTAAAACCACTATTGGTATTGCTCTGTAAATAACATCTGATAAAATCCATACGGGACTCGTTAAACCATGACCAAAGGTCACAATTATCAATACCGAAGCAAGACCGTAAAGCGCATAATCACGTTTAAAGCCTATAACTAATAGAGCGCCTGCAATAAGTTCTATATACGAGGTGTAATAGGCAGTGAAGTGAATAACGAAATCGGGCAACAATTCTTTATACTTTTCGTAAAAGAAATCCATTTTATACATGTTTTCTACGCCCCAGGTAAATACTTTTCCAATGCCCTGCATTAAAAAAACAAAACCTATTATTAGTCTGGTGGTAAGAATTCCTAAAGATGTATTTAAATTCATAGTGTTTTAATTTAGATTAGTGTTTTGCTAACTTTATTAATACTATGATTATCAAAACCTTCGCAGTATAATTTGTCAGCCTCCTTATCAAATTTATGAATAATTTTTTGTATTTCGAATTTTTACGAAGAATATATTTGAGTAATTTATCAAGAAAAGTGCTCTTATTTAATAATATCCTTGTTTAAAAATGCAGCTTCATGCCTTNATGAGATGCTGTAAAGCCCAATTTTTGATAAAACTCCTTGTTTCTGGCCTTGAATATTCAGTTCTTTAAATAAANANTACATTTTTATTTTAGTAGTGTTATCGAGTTCTATTTTATTTTTAAGATGTTTTTCTAACCATTGATCCTGTTCCCAAAGCAGATGAAATAAACTTTCTTTTGCACGGTATCCATGACTTTCTTTAGGTAACATAACGAGTCTTACTTTAGCTCCTAAGCCTTTTAAGGCGTTAAAATANCGAATACTTTGCAGGGGGTAGGTGCCCGAATTATTATCGGCTTCACCATGTATAAGCAATAAAGGGGTTTTCATTTTATCGGCATGCATAAATGGCGACATGGTATTGTATACCTCTGGGTCTTCCCAATANCTNCGTTCTTCGCTTTGAAAACCAAAAGGAGTGAGGGTACGGTTATAAGCACCACTTCGGGCAATNCCTGCTGCAAACAGATTTGAATGCGATAACAAATTNGCCACCATAAAGGCNCCATAACTATGGCCNCCAACGGCTACTCTTTTACTNTCAATATACCCTAGCTTATCAACGGCNTCTATAGCGGCTTTTGCATTGTCAACCAANTGTTTTCTAAAGCTATCATTAGGCTCTNTACTGCCCTCGCCAACTATNGGAAAGGCGGCATCGTTTAAAACCACATAACCGCGGTTTACCCAATATATGGGCGAGCCATAATTAAGGTAGGTGAATTTGTTTGGGTTTTTAGTGCTCTGTGAGGCTGCATTCTTGTCCTTATACTCTCTGGGATAAGCCCATAAGATCATAGGCATTTTTTCTTTTTTTACTTTGTCATAACCTACAGGCAGGTATAAAGTGCCCGAAAGTTCTAAACCATCCTCCCGGGTATAAGTGATAACTTCCTTATGCACATCTTGTATTTTTTTAAACGGATTTTCAAAAAAGGTGAGCTGTTTTAAGGCGTTATTTTTTAAATTTTTTATAAAATAATTTGGGAACTCACTTTTAGATTCTATTCTTACCAGCAATTTATTGGTCTTGGGATTAAATTCTCTTAGACTTTCTAATTTGTTAGTATATATAGATTCGTAAATACGTTTTTTCTTTTGAGTTTTTAAGTTGAGCTTATCTATAAACGGAAATTGACCTTTTTTAGAAAAGCCGGCGCCTATTAAAAAGGCATTATTGTCTTCCAGAGCTAAAACACTGCTGCCCATATCATTTTTATGAGTAACAAACCTCCCGGGGTCACTATATGTATTTTGATAACTTCTATCGGATATAATAACGGGTTCTTGAGAAGCATTTGAAGGGTTAAAAGAATAACTTTTTGTATTTCGGGTATTCCACCATCGGTCGTTAGCTACTGCAATATTATCATTTCCCCATTGAATATTGGTGAATCTATTAATGGTTTTTAATAGGGATTTTGGTTGGCTGTTAAAAGGCGCTTTCCATTGAAAAATTTCATCTCTATAGATGACCTTGGTTGCGGGATTTCCATCGTCTAAAGCTTCGGCATATACTAATGTAGCTGCCTTGTCGTTTCGCCAGCTCAAACTTCTTTTGCCGGTTCTTACAGCCATAAACCCTTTGGGGAGATCTTCTATAAGAGGGACTTCTAAAACCGTTTTTACAGGCTTGGCATCGTTGGTGTAAATAATGGTTTTTGATGGAAACCTATAATAAGGTACCAGATATGAAAATGGGCGCTCTACGGTTGTTACCATGACATACTTACCATCGGGTGAAAAACTAACCCTGTTATACATGGCTGAATCTAACCATTTTACTTTGCTGCCATCAAGGCTTATTTTATAAATTTCGGAAAGGGCCAATTGTTCGAAATTATGCTCGTCGTTCTTGTTTTTTATGAGGTCTTGATAGGTTCTGTTTTGTGCTTTTTTTCCATCGCTTGTCGATATGGTTGGTCCAGAAGGTATGGCTATGGCACTGTCAATTAGAGGGCTTCTTTTATTAG
>JAESQB010000197.1 GCA_016765375.1 Flavobacteriaceae bacterium
CTAAAATTTATTAAGCTTAAAACTGAAGCAGTACGATATTAGCCAGAGGTTTTTAGAATATTAAAACTGTTGCCGAGATAAGTAACCGTTGCGCAAGCCCTAAAAAAGACATAGAGTATTTACGCCACAAAAGCCATAGTCGCAAAGCTTATACATACCCCTTCAACCTTTAATAATTGTAAAGCTGAAGCTTCGAGGGTAGCTCCTGTGGTCATAATATCATCAACAATTAAAATATGTTTATCTCGAATAAGATGTTTGTTATTACAGGTAAATACCTCGGTGGGGTTGAACAGACGCTTCACCCTATTTTTAAAAACCTGTGAGCCGGAAGCCGATTTCTTAAGCAATACCTCGTCTTGATAGCTTATATTAAGCGCTTGGGCAATGGCCTTGCCAAAACCCGTCACCTGATTGTAACCTCTTTTTTTAAATTTGCGTTTATGCAAAGGCACGGGAATCACCGCTTCAATAGTTTTATACTCCGAAATCTCAGAGAGTTCAGCCCCAAGCCATTTACCAAAAAAAACACCTATTTCTAAGCCTTTTTTATATTTAAGAAGGTGTATTAATTTTTGCGTTAAACCTGCTTTCTCAAAATACAATAATGACGTGGCATGTTTTACAGGAATTTGTCCATCAAAAACTTTAAGCATAGCCCTGTTTCCAGTAGTATGAAAATGTGTTAAAGGAAGCTTGTGTCTGCAAATTACACAAATTGTTCTTTCCCCACTATTGAGTATTTTTTTACAACCAAAACATATTTTAGGAAAGAAAAGTGGCAACATTTAAAAAAAATTTTACATTTTTGCAGAAATAATAATTAAACCATAACCTTTTGAACTCTTTTTGAGTTCGCTTACTCACTGTAAGTTACACAAAAATTAAATTATGAATACAACAAAAAACAACAAGTCTTTAAAAATCTCAATAGTCGTACTCGCTCTATTATTAGTAGGACTAGGGTTTTATACTGTAAAAACAGTAAACGAAAATAAAGAGACCACCGCTGCTCTAGAGCAAGAAAAGCAAGGTATCACAAACGAATTGGAAGCACTCATCGTAAATTACGACACAGCACTTGAGGACATAAAAACAAAAGATAGCACCTTGACTGCTGCAAAAACTCGTATTGAAACTTTATTAGTTGATGTTAAAGATGCCAAGGCTAATGTAGTTTTATTATCACGTTACAGACGTCAGATAAAAGCATTAAAATCTGAAAAAGAAGTACTTTTCAAACGTATAGACAGCCTTCAAATGGTAAATGCAAGCCTTTCAACTGAACGTGACAACACCATCTTAGCGCTTAATGAGTCTAACCAAGAAGTTAAATCACTTTCTGAAAAAACTCAGGAATTATCTGAAATTGTAAGCCGAGGCGAAGAAGTTAAATTTGCAAATTTAACAGGACAATCACTCCGCGAAAGAAATAACGGAAAAATTATAGTTACCAATAAAGCACGTCGTGCCAACAAACTTAAGGTTTGTTTTACGCTTACTGAAAATGCTATTGCCAGTAAAGGTGATAAACTTTTATACCTTCAAGTTATCAACCCAAACAGCAATGTTTTAGGCGAAAATAAAACGGTAGACTTTAACGGTAAATCGCTTAACTACAGCCGCAGCATAAATGTGTTTTATAATAACGAAGCTTTAGAGGTTTGCGAAATGCTAGACCCTGAAGGTAAAAATTTAATAAAAGGCACCTATACCATCAATCTGTTTGACGGTGAAAAATTAGTAAGTGCTTCTCAAATGGAAGTTCTGTAAATAATTTAGATTATTATTTATTCTAAACCTGACAGGTCGCCAAGGCGACCTGTCAGGTTTTTTTTTAGTCAAAGTTCTAAAAGCGAAGTGGTCTTGGGTCTAATTTAAAATATAATATTTTTAAATTAATACAATAATATTCACAATAGAACCATATTTTTGCATCATGTCAAAACAAGAANATCATTTTAAGAAAGTGATATCCCACGCCAAGGAGTATGGGTATATTTTTGGTTCCTCNGAAATCTATGATGGCNTAAGCGCCGTTTACGACTATGCGCAAAATGGGGTTGAACTCAAAAGAAATATTAGAGAGTATTGGTGGCGCAGTATGGTACATATGCACCAAAATATAGTTGGATTGGATGCTGCTATTTTAATGCATCCCACCACGTGGAANGCTTCNGGCCATGTTGATGCCTTTAACGACCCTCTTATAGACAACAAAGATTCTAAAAAACGCTATCGTGCCGATGTGCTTATAGAAGATTATACCGAAAAACTGAATTTAAAGGCTCAAAAAGAAATTAAAAAAGCAGCAAAACGCNTTGGCGATAGTTTTGATGAAGCACAGTTTGTGGCTACCAACCCAAGGGTGGTNAAATACCTAAGCCAGAAAAAGGAAATTCTGGAGCGTTTAGCCAGATCATTAGAAAATGAAGACCTGGCCGATGTAAAAGCGCTTATTGAAGAATTAGGCATAGCCGACCCAGAAACTGGCTCAAGAAATTGGAGCGATGTCAAGCAATTCAACCTCATGTTTGGCACCAAATTAGGAGCCTCTGCCGAACATGCTATGGATCTTTACCTGCGTCCTGAAACCGCCCAAGGTATTTTTGTGAATTATTTAAACGTTCAAAAAACGGGGCGGATGAAAATTCCTTTTGGAATAGCCCAAACCGGAAAGGCGTTTAGGAATGAAATTGTAGCCCGACAGTTTATTTTTAGAATGCGGGAGTTTGAACAAATGGANATGCAATTNTTTGTNCGNCCAGGGGAAGAGATGAAATGGTATGACTATTGGAAAGAAACGCGCCTAAACTGGCANCTNTCATTAGGCTTGGGAGAGGAAAACTACCGTTTTCACGATCACGAAAAATTAGCCCACTATGCCAACGCAGCAACCGATATTGAGTTTAATTTCCCTTTTGGCTTTAAAGAATTAGAAGGCATACANTCCAGAACCGATTTCGATCTTAAAGCCCATGAAGAACATTCAGGNAAAAAACTGCAGTTTTATGACCCCGAATTAGANAAAAACTATGTGCCTTACGTTATAGAAACNTCTATTGGATTAGACCGCATGTTCTTAGCGGTGTTTAGCAATGCCCTTCAAACCGAAGANCTTCAAGACGGCANTAGCCGNGTGGTTTTAANACTNCCCGCCATACTTGCNCCTATAAAAGCAGCNATTTTACCCTTGGTGAAAAAGGACGGCCTCCCCGAAATTGCNCAGCAAATTGTCAATGATCTAAAACTAGANTTTAATGTGGCTTATGACGAAAAAGACGCTATTGGCCGACGTTACCGACGTCAAGATGCATTGGGAACACCTTTTTGCATTACCGTTGACCACGACACCAAAGATGACAATACTGTAACCATAAGGTTTAGAGATTCTATGGAGCAACAACGCATACAAATTTCGGAAATAGCAAATCTTATAGCTCAGAAAGTAGCCTATAGAAATTGGCTTACTAATTAAAAACCACAACCCATGTCTGAATTTTGGTTGTATCTTAAACTAGGCCTTACCCACGTACTGGATTGGAAGGCTTATGACCATGTGCTTTTTTTAATCGTGCTTATTGCTGCTTATACCTTTAGTAATTGGCAGCGTATTTTGGTATTGGTTTCTGTGTTTACCCTTGGGCATACCCTATCACTTTTTTTGGCCTCTTTTGAATTGATTAGCATTAATAAGAATTTAGTAGAATTTCTTATACCGCTCACTATTTTAATAGCTGCACTTTATAATATAATGACTTCTGGTAAAGCTAAAAATAAGAGCCGAAATAGTATTTTATACGGCATCACCTTATTTTTTGGGCTCATTCACGGCTTGGGTTTTGCTTCTTTTTTTATTCATATAAACGATGAAGGCCATCTTTTGCCCCTATTAGAATTTGCCCTAGGTATAGAAGCAGCACAAATTGTAGTGGTGTTTATAGTACTTGTTTTAGCCTTTATAGGGCAATTTATTCTCAGGTTTAACAAACGGGATTGGATTTTAATTGTCTCATCTGTTGTTATAGGAATGGTCATACCCATGCTTGTTGAAAATAGTGTTTTTTAACATTAAAAAAGTATCTTAGCTTAATACTATGTAACAAGCCTTTATTTTAACGACACATAGATAATTAATGACAGATAAAAAACAATTAAAGTACGACAAGGCTTATTTGCGAATGGCTTTAGAATGGGCTAAACTTTCCTATTGTAAACGCCGTCAAGTAGGAGCTATTATTGTTAAAGGAAAAATGATAATAAGCGATGGTTATAACGGCTCACCAACGGGTTTCGAAAACACCTGCGAAGACCTTGATGGCAGTACCAAATGGTATGTGCTTCATGCCGAGGCTAACGCCATTTTAAAGGTAGCGGCTTCCACCCAATCTTGCCAAGGTGCCACTTTGTATATTACCATGTCACCCTGTAAGGAATGTAGCAAGTTAATTCATCAAGCAGGTATTACCCGCCTGGTATATTTAAATGGTTATAGAGACGAATCGGGATTGGATTTTTTAGAAAAAGCCGGCGTTCAAATAAGCCATTTAGAAGATCTTAGCACATCATAATATGGAATGATGCATGTAAAAACACTCAAATAAAAAATTAAGCGTGAACTATCAAAAAAAATACCTCCCTTTATTTCTTGGCCTGTTTATGGCCATGGGTGTTTTTATTGGAGCTAAGCTTAATTTTAAAGCTTCTCCCGACAAGTTTTTTGCCAACAATTCAAAAAAAGAGAAACTCAACCGTCTTATAGACTATATAGATTATGAATATTTAAACTATGTTAATACAGACAGCATAGTTGATGTAGCCGTTAATGATATTTTAGGGAGTCTTGACCCGCATTCGGTCTATATTCCCGTTAATAAATACCAAGCCAATGCTGACGATATGCGCGGCAATTTTGTTGGCATAGGAGTGAGTTTTTATTTTTATAAGGATTCGGTAGCCGTTATCAACCCTATTGAAGGAGGGCCGGCCCTTAAAGCTGGTATTAGAGGTGGTGACCGTATTTTGTTGGCAAACGGGATATCCCTTTTTGGTCCAGAGATGAAAAGAGAGAAGGTTGTAGATCACTTAAAGGGTTTGAAAAATTCTAAAGTTCATCTTAAAATATATCGAAAAGGAGAACCTGAGCTCTTAGATTTCACTTTAAGCCGAAAGCAAGTTCCATTAAAAAGTGTAGAAGCTGCTTATATAATAAAAGATAGTTTGGGCTATATAAAGGTAAATCGTTTTGCCGAAAGTACCACTGAAGAATTTGACAAGGCTTTAAACTTACTCATTGACAAAAAAATTAAAACCCTAATATTAGATCTTAGAGACAATCCGGGTGGTTATATTTCGGCAGCCGAAAAAATGGTGGATGAATTTCTTCAAGACGATAAGCTTATTTTATATACCAAAAATAAAATGGGAGAAGTTGTAGAATCGTATGCCACTAAGAGAGGCGATTTTGAAGAAGGCTTGGTTTATGTTCTTATTAATGAAAACACCGCCTCAGCCAGTGAGATCGTGGCAGGTGCTTTACAAGATCAAGACAAAGGCATTATTGTAGGAAGACGTTCGTTTGGAAAGGGCTTGGTACAACGAGAAATGAGCTTGGGAGACGGGAGTGCTATACGCCTTACCATAGCAAAATACTATACCCCTACCGGTGGGTCTATTCAACGCCCCTATAAGAACGGCGATAAAAAAAGTTATTATAGAGACTATTACAAACGCTATAAAAATGGCGAAATGCAAAGTGCAGACAGCATAAAAGTGGCCGATTCTTTAAAATTCACCACGCCAAAAGGGAAGGTGGTTTATGGTGGCGGTGGTATTATTCCTGATATTTTTATAGCCAAAGATCAGCGTAACGAAGTTGAA
>JAESQB010000198.1 GCA_016765375.1 Flavobacteriaceae bacterium
ATGGTCCCCTTTAGATAGTTAGCTGTAAGAGAATTTGATTTTAAAATGGCGTCAAAATCACCTTTTGCCACAACTTCCCCACCAAGTGTACCGGCTTCTGGACCAATATCTATAATGGCATCGGCTGCTTTCATAATGTCTTCGTCGTGTTCAACCACGATAACTGTATTGCCCAGATCTCTTAGCGATTTTAAAACCTCGATGAGGCGCTCGGTGTCCTTTGGATGTAAACCAATACTGGGTTCGTCTAATATATACATAGATCCTACCAAACTACTGCCTAAAGAGGTGGCCAGATTGATGCGTTGGGATTCGCCCCCTGATAAAGTATTCGATTTACGGTTTAAGGTTAAATAATCTAAGCCTACCTTAGATAAAAAACTAAGGCGACTGTTTATTTCTTTTAGCAATCGCTTTGATATTTGGGTATCGTATCGGTCTAACTGTATATTTTCGAAATAGTGAATAAGTTCGTTCACCGGAAGTTCTACCAATTCAGAAAGTGATTTATCACTCACCTTAACATAGTTGGCTTCCTTGCGGAGCCTTCTACCGTTGCAAGTGGGGCATTTTGTTTTTCCGCGATAGCGCGAGAGCATGACCCTATTCTGAATTTTATAACTCTTACTCTCTAAAAATTTAAAAAAGTCGTGTAAGCCCTCAAAATAGCTATTACCGTTCCAGACTGTAAGTTTTTGATCTTCGGTTAATTCATGCCAGGGTTTATGAATGGGGAAATCAAATTTATAAGCATTATTGATCAATTCGTTCTTATACCAGCTCATGCTTTCGCCTCGCCATGGAAAAATAGCACTTTCAAAAACCGATAAGGCCGTATTGGGAATGACCAGATCGGGATCAATACCAATAACCTCGCCATAACCTTCGCAGCTGGGACAAGCACCATACGGATTATTAAAACTAAAGAGGTGGGTGTTGGGTTCTAAAAATTGGGTGCCATTATCCTCAAACCTATTGTTAAATGTTTTACGTGAATGGTCACTAAGTTGTTCTAAATACAATTCGCCTTTACCTTCATAAAAGGCAATTTCGACGGCATCGGCAAGGCGGTTGTAAAAATCTTCATCTTGTTTAACTATAATTCTATCAACCACCAACATGAGGCTGTCGGGTAATTTTTCATCTATTATTTCATCTATACGCAAAACACCATCTTCAGACTGGACTCTGGCATAACCTTGCTGAGATAGGGCTTGTAATTTGCTTTTTAAAGATCTGCCTTCTTCTAAATGTATAGGAGCGAGCAGCAGTAGTTTTTCACCTTCATTAAGAATTTTCAAATAATTTATAACATCGGTAACGCTGTCTTTGGTAATTATTTTTCCTGTTCTAGGCGAATAGGTCTTTCCTATTCTGGCGTATAGTAATTTAAGATAATCATAAATTTCGGTTGTGGTACCAACGGTTGATCGGGGGTTGGTAGAATTTACCTTTTGTTCTATGGCGATGGCTGGTGCTATACCTTTTATCCAATCGACCTTAGGTTTGTTTAAACGGCCTAAAAATTGNCGGGCATAAGAGGAGAGGCTCTCTACATAACGGCGTTGTCCTTCGGCATAAAGCGTATCAAAGGCCAAACTGGATTTCCCAGAACCCGATAAACCCGTAATAACAACGAGNTNGTTTCTNGGAATAACAACATCAATATTTTTTAAGTTGTGGAGCTTTGCTCCCTTAATAATAATATTGTCTTTCGAATTTATTTTTTCAATATCCAAACCTTAGGTCTTTTAAAATTTAAAACCACTTTTATTCATGTTTAGAGCANTTTGCCGCTTTATTGNCNGTTTAAACTTTCGGCTTAAAAATGAATAATTTTGCAAATATAACACTTAGAATTAAGGCTAGCTCTAAAAAAAGCTTTCTTTCAGCNAAAAGGAAAATGGTTNTTATAAACTTAAGCTTGCTTTTAATCCTTAAAAAGAGACNNTTTATNGATNTTTTTTTTAAAAAAANTAACTAAAAATTATTTTTATTAAGATTTTGTATTTATATTTACAANAAAATTGTTAACCTCTTTAATAAAAAATTGCCTATAGCGTATTATTACTTTTAATTAACATAATGTTTGATAGTTGCTTTTAGCTATTAATTTAAAGGTATTAATATGGATAATTCTATACACTCTGACGCGTTTTTAATAAAAGCCTATTTAGGCGGTAACGAGCAAGCACTCAGTGCTCTAATTACAAGACACAAACAACGTTTATACAGTTTTATATTCTCTAAAGTTTTAGATAGAGATGTTGCTGAAGATATTTTTCAAGACACTTTTATTAAGGTCATACGNACCTTAAGGCGTGGTACATATAATGAAGAAGGAAAGTTTTTACCTTGGNTNATGCGTATTTCTCATAATCTGGTGATAGATTATTTTAGAAAAAATAGNAGAATGCCAAAATTTGAAAGCANNAGNGATTTTGATATTTTTTCTGTGCTTTCNGATTCNGGTTNAAATGCTGAAAANAGNATCATAAAATCTCAAGTTGAAAACGATTTAAAACGNCTCATTGAGGAATTGCCTGANGATCAGAAAGAGGTGTTGAAAATGCGCATCTATAGAGACATGAGTTTTAAAGAGATTTCTGAACTAACTGGAGTGAGTATCAATACAGCTTTAGGCCGAATGCGATACGCTTTAATTAACTTGAGAAAGGTAATAGATAAGTATAATTTAGTTTTAACCAATTAATTATACAATAAATTGGTTTTTGTACGTTATTATTTTAGAAGGATCAATAAGAACGTTATATGCAAAAACTTTACTCAAAAAAAATTACCCCGGATAATGGGTGTAATTTAAACCCAAAAGAAGAAANAGTGAATTTNCTTTTGGCTTATTCTAAGGCTTTAAGTGTTATAGATTATAAAGGCAAGAAGTTTGAAGCACTTCTGAACTAAACTTTGAAAAACCCGCTTATTTAAGCGGGTTTTGTTTTAGGTATTGATTTAAAACCACTTTCCTGCCTATAGTTTTTGTGATTATGTCTTTTGATAGATCCCANCCCCTGGCTTGAGAGTATTGCCTTCCATACCAAATCATTTGAAGGTGAAGTTTNTTCCAAAGCGATTCAGGAAAGAGACGNTTTGCATCTTTTTCGGTTTGAACAACATTTTTTCCATTAGATAGACCCCAACGGTACATGAGGCGATGTATGTGGGTGTCAACCGGAAAAGCCGGCACATTAAAGGCTTGTGCCATAACCACACTNGCCGTTTTATGTCCTACNGNNGGTAAAGCNTCTAAAGCTGTAAAACTTGCAGGAACTTGCCCCTTATGTTCATTAATTAAAATATGAGAGAGCCCGTAAATGCCTTTCGATTTCATAGGGGATAAACCCACTGGTTTTATGATCTCTCTAATCTCTTCTTGAGTGAGCTTTATCATGTCATAGGGATTGTCGGCAATTTCAAAAAGTTTCGGTGTTATTTGATTAACGCGTACGTCGGTGCTTTGTGCAGAAAGTAAAACGGCAATTAAAAGGGTGTAAGGATCTTTGTGATCTAAAGGGATTGGAATTTGAGGATACAGATCTTCTAATTGACGTATTATGAAATTTACCTTTTCTGGTTTGGTCATTTTAAGTATTTTTACACAAAAATACATTATGCAAACATTAAAAGTAGGTGATAAGGTCACAAATTTCACTTCGGTTGACGAGGCAGGCAATACCATTAAATTGGAAGATTATAAAGGTAAAAAGCTTATCGTGTTTTTCTATCCCAAGGCTAGTACGCCAGGTTGTACTCTTGAAGCCTGTAACTTAAGAGATCATTATAAAACGCTTCAAGATCATGGTTATGAACTTTTAGGTGTGAGTGCAGATAGTAAAAAACGGCAATCAAATTTTAAGAACCGCTTTAATTTCCCTTTTCCTTTATTAGCAGATGAAGCGAAAGAGGTTATTAATATTTTTGGTGTTTGGGGTTCTAAAAAATTTATGGGTAAAACCTATGATGGCATATACCGTAAAACCTTTGTTATAGATGAAGCCGGTGTGGTAAAGCATGTGATTGACAAGGTGAAAACCACCAATCATGCGGCACAGATCTTAGAACTTGAAGATTAGTTTTTTAGCTACCAATTTAATTATGATTGGTAGCTAAAAAGTGCTTTTTCTTTAATAATATCAGAAACTCCGGGAGGCAATAGTTNTTCCCAACCTTNTTCGCCNTNTTCAATCATTTTGAGAACNTNACGGGAGNATATNTTTAATACCTCNGGGTTAATTTCTTTAATATCTACCACTTTCCCGTTGTATTTAAAGAACTTGTAAAGCTCTTTAATTCTNGGNTGNACCTTTAGATTTTCACTGGTGGTGATNTCTCCGGTATCTTTATTTATNACAGGATATAGATAAACCTTTAAATCTTTAAAGAATAATTTTCCAAAGGCCTCTAAGATACCGCCACTCAAATGGCGGTAGTATTTTTCATTAAATATTTCAACGNGGTTATTCACGCCCATAGATAAGCCCATTCTGGCTTTGGTATAGCGTGAATAATACTCAACAAGTCTATAGAATTCTTGAAAGTTAGATATTAAAACGGTATGGCCTAAGGAGCATAATAACTTGGCACGAGACATAAAATCTTCTTCATCAATTTCGCCTTCTGCTCTTAAGTTGGAGAGGGTGATTTCAAAAATAGAAATGGTTTTTTCAGGGATAACCCGTTTTTCTTTTAAAAACATCTCGTATGATTTCTCATACATGTCAATATTTACNTTAGTTACCGGNCTAAAGCTTCCGCGAAGCGTTAGAATATTTTTTTTTGTATAATATTTTGGCAGGCAATATATTATTNCCATCAGGGCCAAATATAACGGCATCGGTCATGCCATTCTTAACCAATTGCAAACTCATTAAGCGGTTGTCCACTTTTTTAAATCGCGGTCCCGAAAAGTTTATGGTATCAATCTCAATCTGATCTTTATCAAGATGATCATAGAGATAACGAAGTAATAATTTAGGCGTGTCGTACTTGTAAAAAGCACCATAAATAAGATTTACCCCCAGAGTACCTAAGGTAATCTGCTGAAGTCTGGCATCATTTTCATGAAACCTCATGTGTAGTGATATTTCGTTATAATCTTCATNGGGTTCTACCTGAAAACGAATACCAATCCAACCATGACCTTTAAACTTTTTAGCAAAATCAATAGTAGATACTGTATTTGCAAAGGCAAAAAAGAGCTTGTTGGGGTGTTTTTCACGCGTGATACGTTCTTCAATAAGATTGATCTCGTGAGAGAGCATTCGTGTTAATCGTGATTCGGTAACGTATCTGCCATCGTCTTCAATGCCGTAAATGGCATCGCTAAAATCCTTATCGTAAGCCGACATGGNCTTGGCAATGGTTCCGGATGCACCTCCNGCTCTAAAAAAATTNCGCACGGTTTCTTGGCCTGCGCCAATTTCAGCAAATGTGCCGTAAATGTTTTCGTTTAAGTTTATNCTAAACGCTTTANTTTTGNTGGATGGAATTTTTTCAAACTCCTTATCCCCTTTTATTTTTCCTGGCATAATGGTTTCACTAAGTAGGATTCAATTTTTTATCAAAAGTAAACATAAGTACCGCTATTTTAAAAAAATTTAACTTTATTTTTGCAAGTAAGTTATANGCTATGGATGTTATATTTTTAGGAACAGGCACTTCTCAGGGTATTCCNGTTATTGGNAGNAAGCANCCTGTTTGTTTAAGCTCAAATCCTAAGGACAANCGATTAAGGGTTTCTGTTTTGNTTTCCTGGAAANACCATAATNTCGTTATTGATTGTGGGCCTGATTTTAGGCAGCAAATGCTGAGGGNTAAATGCTCAAAAATTGATGCNCTTTTGTTTACCCANGAGCACAGCGATCATACCGCAGGTTTAGACGATATAAGGCCTTTTTATTTTAAACAAGGTGATATTGCGGTTTATGCTCATAAGCGTGTTTTTGACTCTTTAAAACAACGGTTTGTATATATTTTTAAGAAAGAGAACAAGTACCCCCGGGGTACCTAATATAATTGAGTTCGAAATTGATAAGCAACATTCTTTTAAGCTTTGTGGTATGGAGGTTATTCCAATAGAGGGTTTACACAACAACTTGCCTGTATTGGGCTATAGGTTTAATGATTTTGCCTATTTAACCGATATAAAAACNATGGAGGCTATAGAGCGTGAAAAACTTAAAGGNCTTAAGGTCTTNGTGATAAATGCCCTTAGGGANAAAGAACACGAGTCGCATTTTAGTCTTAACGAAGCCCTTGAATTTATAAATACCATAAAACCAGAANAAGCCTATTTAACACATGTTAGCCATTTGATGGGTTTTCATGACGAGGTTCAAAAGCAATTACCTCCCCATGTTTTTTTGGCCTATGATAACCTTAAAATTAATATAGATGATTAAAAGCAGAATAATTTTTTACCTCTTAGTGTTTTCGGTTCTATTTAATGTTTATCAATATGTAAATGCAAAACATTATTTTGACAATCAGGAAACCAGACATACGGCCTTAAGATCTAAGATTAAAAAGGCTAGTGATTCCATAAATACGCTTAATGAACTTAATTATAATCTAAGCTATTTCACATTATTGGACAATGATAGGGCTATGACCTATTTTGAGAATGAAAATTTNGAAGCTTTAAATATTAAGANTTTTGTAAGTGAATATATTTACGATCAAAATANNNTAAAAGGNGACCATCCTTTAGTGCCTTTTGAAGGCATGGAAGGTGATATGAAAATTAATAAAATTCAGTTTCTCAATCATAAATGGATTCAAGCCGATTTTACAGACGGACGNTATTGGGGTGAAATGATCTTGCAATACGATTTAAATCCGGATAAAACACTTAATTTTAGAGCCCTGGGGTCGTTTATTTATCCTGTGAATTGATTTTGTCGTTAAAANNNCGAGCANATTCGAAAGAATAAAATTCAAGGTGNGTTAAAAAACCTAAATACGGCTCTTTAACCAATCTCTAAGGGCATAAAAATTTTGAGGTGNCACNCCATGNCCAACNGGAAATTCGGCATAACAATTTTTAATGCCTAATTTATCTAAAAAGGGTTTTGATTTTCTGGCCAACTCTACTGGAATTACCTGATCTACGCTGCCATGAGAGCAATAAAAGTCGAGCTTAGAAAAATTGTTTTTTAAGAAACCGTCTTTACACATGTCTTCGCTTATATAACCACTGAGAGCGATGATGTTTTTTATTTTTTCGGGAAACGATAAGGCCACTGCATAACTTAAAATACTGCCTTGGCT
>JAESQB010000199.1 GCA_016765375.1 Flavobacteriaceae bacterium
TGTAGCGAAGCTCCCTGAGACTATAGAAACAAAACTAAAGGATCTTAAACATAGTAATCCCAATTATACCTCTTTAGACCGGTCGGTATTATTGGCAATACTAGCGTCTCGAAAAGCCCTTAAATCAATATCTGTAAACCCAAAAACTCTAGGCGTTAATATGGGCTCGTCACGTGGAGCCACCCAGCTCTTTGAGCAACATCATAAGCATTTTCTAGAAACAGGCAAGGCGGCTTTACAAAGCTCACCCAGTACGACACTTGGTAATATTTCAACTTGGGTGGCTCAAGACTTACAAGCCAACGGCCCAGCCTTAAGNCATTCCATAACCTGTTCTACAGCATTACACGCCCTTTTAAACGGCATCGCCTGGNTGCATGCAGGCATGGCAGAAACTTTTTTGGTGGGTGGAAGTGAAACGCCTCTAACGCCTTTTACNATNGCTCAAATGCAAGCTCTTAAGCTTTATACAAAAAACAAGACAGACTTTCCTTGTGAGTCTATGGTTTTTGAAAAGAAAAACAACAGCATGGTTTTGGGCGAAGCGGCTTCTGTAGCAGTACTGCAAAAAGGCATAAATAAAAACAGTATTGCCATTATTAAAGGCTTTGGTTTTGGTTCTGAAAAATTAAAGCATAGCATCTCACTTAGTCCAGACGCAAGTTGTTTTCAGGATTCAATGAGAATGGCTTTAGAAAAAGCGAATCTCAAAACCGTTGATCTCATCATCATGCATGCCCCCGGCACCGTTAAAGGNGATGTTTCAGAATTAAAGGCCATAGAAAAAGTGTTTAANAACAAAATCCCTGCATTGACCTCAAATAAGTGGAAAGTGGGTCATACCTTTGGAGCTTCAGGCATGTTAAGTTTAGAATTGGCTGTATATATACTTAAACATCAGCAAATTGTTGAAAATCCGTTTTATAAAAACAAGCCCTTTCAAGAACCCATAAACAATATCCTGATNAATGCTGTTGGNTTTGGNGGAAATGCGGTAAGTATTATAGTGGCGCTACCCTAAAAATAAACTTTTTACATTTTAATAGNCCACTACAAACACTATATTATTACAATATTTTAATTATTTTTGAACTTTCATTATACTATATGAGCGTNATAAAANACAANTGGACCAAAGCAGAAATCTTAGAAATTTATAACATGCCCATGATGGACTTGCTCTATAAAGCGGCAACGATNCATAGAAAAACTCATGATCCCAATACCGTACAGGTAAGCACCTTACTCTCTATAAAAACNGGGGGTTGNCCTGAAGATTGTGGTTATTGCCCACAAGCGGCAAGATATCACACCAATGTTGAAGGCAACGATTTAATGTCTGTAAGCCAGGTAAAGGCACAGGCTTTAAGAGCAAAAGCCTCGGGCTCTTCACGAGTTTGTATGGGCGCAGCATGGCGAAATGTAAAAGACGGTCCCGAATTTGATCAAGTTTTAGACATGGTACGCACCATAAATAAGTTGGAGATGGAAGTGTGTTGTACCTTGGGTATGATTACCGAAAATCAAGCCAAACGCTTAGCCGAAGCAGGCCTCTACGCCTATAATCACAACTTAGACAGCTCTGAAGAGTATTATAAAGAAGTGATCTCTACACGAGGTTATGAAGACCGTTTACAAACCATAGACAACGTTAGAAAAACCAATGTTACCGTTTGTAGCGGGGGCATTATTGGCATGGGAGAAAGCACAGAAGATCGCGCCGGTATGCTCGTNGCTTTATCATCCTTAAACCCTCAACCGGAATCGGTNCCTATAAACGCCCTTGTTCCTGTAGAAGGCACGCCTTTAGAAGACCAAANCCTGGTTGAAATATGGGAAATGCTACGCATGATAGCCACCACCCGAATTGTCATGCCAGAAACTCAAGTACGCTTAAGTGCAGGCAGAACACAAATGAACCAAGAAGGACAAACACTCTGTTTTTTTGCAGGGGCAAATTCAATTTTTGCAGGAGATAAATTGTTAACGACTCCCAATCCCGATGTCAATGAAGACATGAANCTCTTTAATTTATTGGGTCTAAGCCCACAGAAACCCTTTACAAAAAAATCGCAGCCAAAAAGTGTAGAAGCAGAAAATTCTCAATACCAATCGCTCAANGAAAAACCGCGCTGGTCGCGACCAGAGCATCATATTGAACGCAACGAAACCTCTAAAAAACAGGCTACTGAAATTAGAAAATCACTTTAACCTGTACAAAAAACAGGTTGAAATACTCACTTTAAGNTTCTTTTTAATAANTTAAATTGCAATTTNTTTAGATTAAATCTTTTTCTTATTTTTAAAGAAATAACTAAAATTNAATTTAAATTGAAGCTAAATCTTCAAGAAATTCCACGACTAAAGACCATAACAAAAGAGGTCTTTATCNATGATTATTTTAAACCGCAAAAGCCCGTAGTTATAGAAAATATAACTGAGGATTGGCCGGCTTATAACAAATGGAATTTTGATTATTTAAAAAAAGTTTCGGGTGAAAAAACAGTCCCGCTTTACGATGACAGGCCGGTAAATCATAAAGATGGGTTTAACGAACCCCACACTAAAATGAAATTGGGGNAATATATAGACCTNCTACAAAGCAAACCTACTAAATACAGGNTTTTCCTTTNGAACATNTTAAAAGAAGTACCTCAACTTCAGAGAGACTTTAATTATCCCGACTTGGGATTAAAGTTAATGAAAAGCATGNCCATGTTATTTTTTGGAGGAAAGGNATCTCACACCTTTATGCATTATGATATTGATTTGGCCAATATTTTTCACTTTAATTTTCAAGGTAAAAAACAATGCATTCTTTTTNCACAAAGTCAAAACAAATATTTGTATAAAATTCCGCACTCATTAATAACAAGAGAAGACATCGATTTTTCTGATCCGGATTTTGACAAATGGCCTGCTTTAAAACATGCAAGAGGCTATATTACTGAATTAAATCATGGTGAAATGCTCTATATGCCAGAAGGTTGGTGGCATTATATGCGTTATCTCACACCCGGATTTAGCATGAGCTTACGCGCTATGGCCAGAAAGCCAAAACATTTTGCAAAGGCGATTTATAATATTTTAATNATGCGAAATTTCGATAATTTAATGCGNCAAATAAAAGGACAATCCTNGATTGAAAANAAAAACAANANNGCCATTACCAGAACCCATCAGTTAAATAATATAGANTATCGATACTAACTTCGATATTCAACATTCGATGTTCGGTGTTCAATATAATTCTAGGGAATAAGCTCTCTAACCTTTTCATATACCCAA
>JAESQB010000200.1 GCA_016765375.1 Flavobacteriaceae bacterium
TAAAAGTTTCTTAAGTCTTGATTTTTTTGGTTCGTTTTTTTATCAAGAAAAAAATGAACGATTAGGTTTAATTTAATATAAACAGTATAGTACTTATAAAATAATTATATGAACCTCCCCAAGCGCATTTTACCCATCATTGTATTTTCACAGTTCTGCTGTACCACACTCTGGTTTGCAGGCAATGGGGTGATGTCTAACCTGTTAATCGATTTTAGGCTTACAGACCATGCTTTAAGTCACCTCACTTCTGCGGTACAATTTGGTTTTATTACGGGAACCTTGACCTTTGCCCTTTTAACGATCGTAGATCGTTTTTCGCCCTCAAAAGTTTTTTTAATAAGCGCCTTATTAGGTGCCCTATTCAACGCAGGTATTATCTGGGAGGGTCATGGCTTAAGCAGTTTGTTGGTACTGCGTTTTTTTACCGGATTCTTTCTGGCGGGCATCTACCCTGTGGGAATGAAAATTGCCACAGACTATTATAAAAAAGGCCTCGGCAAGGCCCTTGGATTTCTGGTTGGCGCCTTAGTACTTGGTACGGCTTTTCCTCATCTGTTAAAAGGGTTGATGGATGCCTTACCTTGGAAATTGGTATTATTAGCTACATCTGGTTTGGCTGTCTTAGGTGGTTTGTTGATGTTACTCATGGTGCCAGACGGGCCTTTTCGAAAACCCAGCCAACGCTTAGACCTTAGCGCTTCTTTTAGAGTATTTCAAAACCGTGATTTTCGTGCGGCGGCTTTTGGTTATTTTGGGCATATGTGGGAGTTGTATGCCTTTTGGGCCTTTGTACCTGTCATACTAAAAACATATAATAATTTACATCCGCAAGCCCTGTTAAACATTCCAATTTTGTCTTTTGTTATTATCGGAACGGGAGGCCTGGCTTGTGTGTTTGGCGGTTATTGGTCGCAAAGGGTAGGCACTAAACAAACAGCATTTATGGCCCTATTGCTATCTGGTATCTGTTGTATGGTATCGCCCTGGTTNTTTTTTGTTGAATTTGAATANGGGTTTATNGCCTTNTTGATTTTTTGGGGCATGGTCGTGATAGCCGATTCGCCACTGTTCTCAACATTGGTGGCTCAAAATGCCACTGCCGAATTAAAAGGCACCGCCCTCACCATTGTAAACTGCATTGGGTTTTCAATAACCATAATCAGCATTCAATTAATAAATGGTATTAGCGATCTCATACATCCAAACTATCTGTATATGGTATTAGCATTAGGACCTATATTGGGGCTTATTGCCTTAAAAGTAAAATCCTTAAAATTGCAAAGCATAANACCAATAGAAAATGGTTGATAAAAAATTACTGGCGCATTTAGAAAACATCTTAACCGATAGGCGAGGGNTATTGATAAAAGAAATTCTTTCCAAACGCACACGGCATTTTACCGTGGTTACTGAGGATGTNTANCAATTGCANAACACNTCGGCTGTGGTGCGCAGTTGTGATGTGTTTGGTNTTCAAGATCTGCATGTTATCGAAGCCAATTTAGGNCAGCNTNTNGACAAGGAAATNGCCATGGGNGCGCAAAAATGGGTGGATGTACATCGCCATGAAACCACGCAACAGTGTATAGACCATTTAAAGGCTAAAGGCTATAGAATAGTAGCAACCACCTTGCATGATAAGGCGCAACCATTAGATGCTTTTGAGGTGCATGAAAAAGCGGCTTTTTTCTTCGGAAAAGAAAGCGATGGTTTAAGCGAAACGGTTATCAGTCAGGCCGATGAATTCTTGAAAATACCCATGTATGGTTTTACACAGAGTTTAAACATTTCGGTAGCGGCAGCTATTATTCTTCAGCAAAGCGTGACTAAACTTAAAAAAACTAATGTGTCTTGGCAACTCTCTGAAACCGAACAACTGGAAAAACGTATGGAATGGGTGAAAAATAACGTAAAACGGGTGGATGAGGTGATAGCTCTTTATTATAACAGAATAGAAGCTAGAGNTTAAGAAGTTAGAGATTAGACNCAACGNCCCTGCCTGCCGGTAGGCAGGCAACACCCTACACCTAAATACCCAACAACAGATAACAAANAACTATCTGCTTATTTCTCATTTCAATTTGTAATTTGATTTTTGTTTANAGATATTTGCTCAATCTTCAAAACATATGTCAAAAGTTGTTTTAATTACCGGAGCTTCTTCCGGAATAGGGAAAGCCATAGGANCGCATCTAACCGAAAAAGGTTTTAGCGTGTATGGCACCAGTAGAAANCCTAAAAAATATNCCGAAGCAAGTCCTTTTAAATTAGTGGCTTTAGAGGTTAGNGATGTCAATTCTATATCCGATGCCATTAATTTGGTGATTCAGGAAGCAGGACAGATAGACATTCTCATAAACAATGCAGGTGTTGGTATTACTGGCCCTATAGAGGAAATTCCTGAAGCCGAAATTAAAAATGCTTTTGAGATCAATTATTTTGGGGTTATCAATATGATGAAAGCCGTNTTGCCTCATATGCGGCAACAGCAATCGGGATTGATNATAAACATCACNTCTATNGCGGGCTATATGGGCTTGCCCTANCGTGGTATTTATTCGGCTACCAAAGCCGCTTTAGAGATTACCACGGAAGCTCTGCGTATGGAAACCCATAGTTTTGGTATTACAATAACCAATGTGGCTCCGGGCGATTTTGCTACCAATATTGCCGCTGGCAGATACCATGCTCCGGTGATCAAGGGTTCGGCTTATGAAAAACCCTATGGCAATACCCTAGCTATANTGGATGCCCATGTTGATTCTGGAAACGATCCCCATCAAATGGCAGAAGCCGTTTATAAGGTCATAAAAAGTGCTAAACCCAAAGGTCATTATCGGGTAGGGGCTTTTATGCAGAAGTTTTCCGTAGTCTTAAAAAANATATTNCCNGACAGGNTTTATGANCGNNTANTATTAAANCATTATAAGTTGTAAATTTTGTTGACTCTTTGTCATTTTGAAGGTGAAATGGTATAGGAAGGTAATCAAAAATAGTATTCTTGTTTGTGTATGATTTAGGGGTGAAATTTTAAAACCTAAACAATCNATGNAGGTTGACCTAAGAAAATTTTACGTAGAAAATGAATTGAGTGAAGGGTTAAGCAAAAATCATCACATTTAAAAGTATTCTTATAACAATATTATTGTCAGACATTTGCTTTAAAATCTTTGAAATAGAATCTTTATTTTTGTGCCNTAGCGAATGAAATTTTCAGTAAAAGTTTCTTCAGTCTTGATTTTTTTGGTTCGTTTTTTTATCAAGAAAAAAATGAACAGTTAATTTATAAATTATCTCGTTTAATGATTTTGAGCATTATATAAGCTTAATAAAACAAATCATCCTTATAGTTATTAACAACATTTCATGATAAATAAAAAGGGTATTTTTTCAAATATCTAAAGGCTTGCTTATTTTTGCATAAACGCAAACCCATTTAACCCATTAATATGAAATTTTTTATAGATACCGCCAATTTAGATCAAATCCGTGAAGCCCAGGAACTAGGCGTTCTAGACGGCGTAACCACCAATCCTTCGCTTATGGCTAAGGAGGGCATCACAGGAAAAGAGAATATTCTAAAACATTATGTCGCTATCTGCAATATCGTTGAAGGCGATGTTTCTGCAGAGGTTATTGCTACCGACTATGATGGCATTATTAAAGAA